>CAYUEO010000028.1:0-10121 GCA_964443755.1 uncultured Gammaproteobacteria bacterium
GCCTCAGCTGTCAAAAAGACGGAGGTTGTCTTGCCACTCAGCAAAATGAAGCTCGAGATTGCTAAGATCTTAGAAGCTGAGGGCTGGGTAAAAAAATCTGAAATCATTGCTGGCGGACTAGCCGGCAGGCATAACCGTTTTGATAAACTGCAGATTCAGTTGAAATACCGCAGAAATGGTAAGCCTCAGATTAACTCTATTAAAAGAGTCAGTCGCCCTGGTTTAAGAATTTACGTATCCAAGGATGAGATTCCTACGGTTTTGAATAATTTTGGAATTTCACTAATTTCTACCTCACGCGGACTTATGACCGGGAAGAATGCCCGTAAGCAAAAAGTAGGCGGAGAAGTAATCGGCGAAATATATTAATCATCGTTTTACCCATAGATCACTTATATCCATATGTCACGTTTAGGAAAACTGCCAATTAAATTACCAGCCGGAACTAATATCTCTTTTACTGAAAAGGAGATGATAGTTAAAGGCCCAAAAGGTGAACTTCGTTTAGCGAAAAATCCTCTTATTGAAGTAAAAATTAATGAACAGGATGTTGTCATTTCTCCTTATGACGTGGCGGCAAAAAATGCTAGCGCCATGTGGGGTCTAGTTTGGAGTCTGACTCGTAATGCCGTTATTGGTGTTAGCGAAGGATTTGTTAGAAAATTAGAAATTAACGGTGTCGGTTACCGAGCTGCAGTCAGTGGTAACGTTTTAAACATGAGCTTAGGCTTTTCTCATCCAGTGGTGTTTAATCTTCCAGCTGGAATTACAGCTTCAGTAGCAGCTAATGTTATTACTTTAGAAGGTTTTGATAAAGCTTTAATTGGTGAAACGGCCGCTCAAATCAGAAAGATTAGAAAACCGGAACCTTATAAGGGTAAGGGAATAAAATATGCTGAAGAGGTTGTTCGTCGCAAAGCCGGTAAAGCAGCCGCTAAAGGTAAATAAAGTACGAATATAATATAAAATACCATTAACCGATATGGATAAGACTAAGAAAAAAAATCAGCAACAAGCCCGTCGTCATGGTCGTGTTCGAGCTAAAATTAGCGGAACAGCTGCCAGACCTCGTTTAAATGTGTTTCGTTCAAATAGAGGCATGTTCTTGCAGCTTATTGATGATGAGCGCGGTATAACTATTGTTAGTGCCGCTAGCTTGGAACTTAAATCTGCTGGTAAATCGGCTAATTCTGAAGGAGGAAAAGTTGCCGTGAGTAAGGAATTAGGTAAACTGTTAGCTAAGAAAGCGATTGATAAAAAAATTACTAAAGTAGTGTTTGATCGCGGCGCTTATAAATATCATGGTCGTGTTAAAGCGGCAGCTGAGGGCGCTCGTGAGGGCGGTTTAGAATTTTAAAATATATGTCCGAAGAGAAAAAAAATACAGCCGGTGCTCCGGCAGTTAGTGTGGGTTCAAAGGCAGCGGCCACCGTTGCTAAAGATATTTATGGACCTCGCAAAACTGGCGCTCAGGGTGGCGGTCAGCGCGGAGGACGCGACGCCGGAAGAGGTCGTGGTCGCGGACGCGATGATAAGCCGAAAGAAGAATTTGAACAACGTATTTTAGAAGTTGCTCGCGTAACCCGTGTTATGGCTGGAGGAAAGCGTATGAAATTCAGAGCTTGTGTAGCTATTGGTGATAAGAAGGGAAATGTTGGCGTTGGTTTAGGTAAAGGCGCTGATGTGACCATGGCTGTTAATAAAGCTGTTAATAGAGCTAAGAAAGAAATGGTTAATGTGCCCTTAATTAAGGAGACTATTCCTCACGCAGTTCTTCAGAAACAGGGAGCGGCTATTGTTATGTTTAAGCCAGCCAAGAAGGGTAAGGGAGTTATTGCTGGTGGCGTAGCTAGAGTTATTCTTGATTTAGCTGGTATAAAAAATATTACTTCTAAGACTTTGGGATCAAAAAATAAAGTAAATAATGCTCGCTGTACTATGGAAGCTTTGCGCTCTTTACGTCGCGTTGAAGTAAAAGAGAAAGTTAAGGAAGTTGTCAAAACAGAGTCTGTCGAGGTAAAAAAGTAAATAAATCTATATGTTGTCACTAAACTCGATAACCAAAGCGCGCGGCAGCGCTAAAAAAATAAAGCGTGTTGGTCGCGGTAATGCTTCCGGTCACGGAACTTATAGTACTCGTGGCTTAAAAGGACAAAAATCTCGATCCGGAGTTTCTGGCTTAAAGCGCCTTGGCATGAAGAAACAGCTGCTACAAATTCCTAAGTCACGTGGTTTTAAGTCTCTTAATCCTAACAATAAAGCTGTTAGCGTTAAATCTATCAATACTTCCTTTAAAGATGGTGACGTTGTGAGCCCCAGCTCTTTATTGGAGAAGCATTTGATTAGTCGCTTAAACACTCCAGTTAAGATTTTAGGAAAAGAAAAATTGACCGTTAAAGTAAAGTTTGAAAATATCAAAATGAGCGATAGCGTCAAAAAGCAGCTGGAAAGCTAAAAAATTAGATTGCACTTTATGTTCGATAAAATTGAGCAAATATGGAAAGCCCGAGATTTGCGTAACAAAATATTGTACGTTTTAGGGATGTTGGTAATTTTCCGTTTAGCTGCTCATATCCCGGTACCAGGCGTTAATGCTGCAGCTCTGGAAAGTTTATTTTCTTCAAATCAGATTTTAGGACTACTTAATCTTTTCTCAGGCGGTGGCTTAGAAACCTTTTCTATTGTGATGATGGGCGTTGCTCCATATATTACTTCCTCGATTATTTTTCAGTTACTGGGAATGATTGTTCCGACGATAGAAGAAATGCAAAAAGAAGAAGCCGGACGTCAGAAGATTAATATGTGGACACGGTGGCTGACAGTTCCTTTGGCAATAATGCAGTCTTATGGCATGGTCACCTTATTAAGCCGTAGTTCGGCTAATTTACTTGGTGATATTGGCATGTTTGATTTTTCTGTAATGATTTTGACTATTACAGCTGGATCAATTTTCTTGATGTGGATTGGAGAGCTTATTACAGAAAAAAATGTTGGTAACGGTATATCTCTTTTGATTTTTGCGGGTATTATTGCGAGCTTACCAACCATGGTCCAGCAAGTAATTGTAACTTTTGACCAAACCCAGCTCTTTACTCTGATTGGCTTTGCTATTATTGCTATTATAACAGTGGTTAGCGTGGTAATTATCAACGAGGGTCAGCGCAATATTCCAGTTCAGTATGCTAGACAAGTACGTGGCAACCGAACTTTTGGTGGCTCTAGTACCCATTTACCACTGCGCGTAAATATGGCCGGAGTTATCCCAATTATTTTTGCGGTATCTGTTGTGTTGTTTCCTTCAATGATTGCTCAATTTTTGATTCATGCTCGAACCCCATGGATAGCTAATTTAGCACAAGACACCATCGCTTTGTTTAATAATCAGTTGTTTTACGGCATTGTATATTTCATTTTAGTTTTTGCTTTCACTTATTTTTACACGGAAGTAGTTTTCCATCCCGATCGTATTGCTGAAAATCTCCAAAAACAGGGAGGATTTATTCCTGGTATTAGACCAGGCCAGAATACTAGTGATTATTTATCACATACCGCTCATAGAATAATTTTGGTAGGAGCTCTTTTCCTTGGCTTGGTGGCCGTTTTACCGCTAGTGATGCGTTATCTGACCGGTATTCAGGCCTTAGCCGTAGGAGGAACTAGCTTGCTAATCGTTGTTTCAGTCGTAATTGAGACTGTTAAACAGATTGAAGCACAGCTAACCATGCGTGAGTACGATGGTCTATAAAAATCAATTAAAACCATAAAGTCGGCTAGTAAGCCGGCTTTTTTTGTGTTAAAATTTAATAATATGGACTTAAATGATATCACAGAGGATCTCACTAATCGGGAAAATTGGCGCATAGAGAGACAGCTTAATGACTTGATACGCCTTAATCCTAGATACAAGCATCTGAGCGACGATAATCGTGAGCTAATTTTAAAATTTGTTAAAAAGTATAAGGAGAAAATCCGCCGGGGAATTAAGCCGTCTTTAATGACTGTTCGGGAAGATAAATATTATTTATATCAGAATAGAATTAAATTAGGTTTGACACCTCAAGATCTGGCAAAAATGAATAAACTTCTTGATAGCTTTAAAAATAAATAAAAAAATGGATTTAAAAAAGTTACCTTCGGGGCGAAATTTTCGGGTGTCTGCCGGAGCAAATAATTTTACTAAGAAATTAAATCAGGCCACCAGGTTTGGTGATTTAAAGAATTTAAGAGACAATAAGGATTCGATTTTAAAAGCCTTGAAACCGGTGGAGCGGATTATCCGTTTAGGAAAGTTTGGCAGGTTGTCTCAGTTATCTGTCATGGCTAAGATAAAAAAGCTAGAAGGTTATAATTTAACAAAACAAGATAAGAGTGATATAAAAAAAGTTTTTGCTCAATTAACTGGTAAAAAATCGTCTCAATCTACTTCCTCTCGGCCTGTTAGCAAGCAGCTGGATGAGACTTCATATCAAGGTGAAGATGTTCTGTCTCGACGCCAAAACACGATGTCAACTAGATTGTCTTCCGGTAGGGTCAAACCGATTTATCGAGATCCTAATAATGAAATTTCCTATAATGGAATTAGAATTCAGGCCGACAAGGTTCCGTCTCGCGTCATACGTTCTCAGTCAGTGACTTCAGATAATAAATCATCTACTAACGAGAGGATTGGCTTACTGAAAGGCAAACCCGGTGGTTCCATGCCGCTTAAGCTTTATTAAAATATGATACATATTAAAAATACGGAAGAGATTAGAATTATGAAAGAGGGGGGTAGACGCCTAGCTCTTATTTTAAAGCGCTTGGCTAGTGAGGTTAGGCCTGGTGCCCAGACAGCATATCTGGAAGACTTGGCCAACCAACTAATCTTAGAGGCTGGAGGCTTTTCTGCTTTTAAAGATTATCCTATGGGTGGAAAAATTTATTTTCCTTCAACACTGTGCGTTTCGATTAATGAAGAAGTTGTACACGGAGCAGCTTTACCTAATAGAGTTATAAAGGCTGGAGATATTGTTGATTTAGATATCGGTATGGAGTGGCCGATAAATGAAGAACTTAGAAAAGAATACTCAGCTCCGATAAATGAATATTCTCCCCACGGCGGATTCTATAGCGATACTTGTGTGACAGTTCCGGTAGCCAAGATAAGCTCAGCTGCAAAAAAACTACTTAAAGTTACTAAAGAGTGTTTAGAGAAAGGAATTAGTGCGGCTCAGCCTGGTGCTGTTATGAATGATATTGCTCGCGCTATAGAAAGTCATGCTCATAAACACGGCTATGGCGTGGTTGAGGACTTAGTTGGTCATGGCTTAGGATATTATGCTCATGAAAAACCAGATGTCTTGCATTTTACTGTTAGTGAACGATCACCAGATAATATTATATTAGAGCCAGGCATGGTAATAGCTATTGAGCCAATGATTAACCTAGGGAGCTGGGAGGTTAAAACAGCTAAAAATGGTTACACGATTATTACTAAGGATGGTTCTTTAAGTGCCCACTTCGAACATTCCGTAGCTATAACAAAAGACGGTCCGTTAATTTTAACTTCTTAACAAGACCGAGTATGAGTGAAATAAAAAATTATTTAGGCATTGATTGGGGCGAAAAGAGAATTGGCTTAGCTACGGGCGACAACGAAGTTAAATTAGCTTTGCCTCTAACTACGGTTGGCAGCTTAGCTGAAGTTATTAGAATTATAAACGAAGAACAGTCCGATGTCATAGTGGTTGGCGATCCAGTAAAAATGAGCGGCGCTACATCTAATAATCCTCAGTGGTTATCTTTTATAGCCCAGCTTAAAGAGAAAAGTGGTAAGCCGGTTGAGTTAGTAGATGAGCGTTTATCTAGCTTAGCGGCGGATGCCTTAGGTGGCGCTGCTAATGAAACGGCTGGCCGAGATGAGATTGCCGCGGCTATTTTATTGCAGCAGTATTTAGAAAATACTTAAATATGGATGAAACTCGCAGCACAGAAGCTATTTTTTTAAGTCGTTTTGACTATAAAGATTCTGATTCATTAGTTAATGTATATACGCCACATGAAGGTCGCTTGACTTTGTTAGCTCGCGGTACTAAAAAACCCGGCTCTAAGTTAGCTGGACACATTGAGCCACTAACTTTTGCTGATGTAATGATCATTAAAGGCAAGGGGTTTGATTATTTAGGTAGCGCTATTACTAGACAAGCTTATCCTGGCTTACGATCAGATTTAAATAAACTATATTACGCTGGTCGGGTTGCGGCACTATATTTGCGTCAGACAGAGGAGAATGTTGGCGATGAAAGAATGTTTGCACTTTTATTAGAATTTCTCGAAGTTGTTAATAGTTTAGAGGTCGAGGAGGAATTCAACAAAGAAAAAGGGAGTATTATTTTTGCTGCCCTGTTACTGAAGTTTTTAGAGGAAAATGGTCATCGTCCTGAACTATTTTCCTGTTTAGCCTGTCGGCAAGCAGTTACGCCTGGTGATAATATCTTTGATTTACTTAGCGGAGGGATAGTTTGTCCAGATTGTCGCCTAACACGTCAGCAAATAGGTGAATCTAGATTAAGCGATTTAGTGTTTATTAGTGATGATTGTATTAAATTAAGTCGCTTATTAATGTCTCAAAACTTAGAGTTTAGTTTAAAAATAAAGGCCCAAAAAAGAGTAATTGACGAAGTTGTTAAATTATGGTCTAGCTTTTTAAACTTCGCCATGTCTGGTTAAATCAGGCAAGCCTATTTAATTGCCTTTATCTAATAAATAAGGTAATATTTATATAGAAAGACCTATTAATTATTACTAATAAACGAGTATTTTCGTTTAGTTTTTTATGTTAAGGACACATACTTGCGGTGAACTAAATAAGGCTAATTTATCTGAAAAAGTAGTTTTATCTGGTTGGGTTAACAGCGTCAGAAACCACGGAGGATTAATTTTCGTTGATCTTCGTGATAAATATGGTTTAACGCAAGTAACTTTTAATCCAGAGTTAAGTTCAGGGTCTAGTGCGGTAGCTGAAAAGTTGCGCAGTGAGTGGGTAATTAAGGTGACCGGCACTGTTAAACCCCGACCGACTGAAATGGTCAACACCAAATTAGCCAGCGGTGAAATTGAAATTGAAGTAGCTGAGGTTGAGATACTGAGTCAGGCTAAAGTTATGCCCTTTGAGCTTAATGAAGAAAAGTCTTCCGAGGCTAATGAGGCTTTGCGCTTAAAATATAGATTTCTTGATTTGCGTCGGCCTAAGCTCCAGAAAATGTTGGACACAAAAGACAAGTTTATTTCCCACATGCGCCAATATTTTCACAGTCGTGGTTTTACGGAAGTGCAAACCCCAATTTTAGCCAACTCCTCTCCGGAGGGCGCGCGTGATTTTTTGGTGCCGTCACGGCTATATCCAGGAAAATTTTATGCTCTACCTCAAGCGCCGCAACAGTTTAAACAGTTACTCATGGTCGGAGGTTTAGATAAATATTTTCAAGTAGCTCCTTGTTTTCGTGATGAGGATCCAAGAATGGATCGTCATTACGGAGAATTTTATCAGCTCGATATGGAAATGAGCTTTGTGGAGCAAGAGGATGTTTTTAAAATCATGGAGCCGTTAATGATCGAGTTAACGGAGAAGTTTAGTGAGAAAAAAATATGCAACTTGCCCGCTGATGGACGTTTTGTGCAGTTATCGTGGCGCGAAGCAATGGAAAAATACGGTTCAGATAAACCGGATTTACGTTTCGGTCTGACTATTTCTAATATCAGTAACATTGCCGAAAGATCAGGCTTTCCTATTTTTGAGGAAGCTATAAAAAACAAAGGAGTCGTTCATGCTATAAAAATAGATAATGGCGCTAAATTTAGTCGGCGAGAGATTGACGAACTTATCGAAGTAGCTAAAAAGAAAGGCGTGTCGGGTTTATCTTATATTCTCTTGAAAGAGGGAACTTTAAATTCTGCTTTAGCTAAATTTTTAAAACCGGAAACTATTAGAGAAATAGTTGATACTTGCGAAGCGAAAGACGGCGACGCGGTCTTTATTGCAGCTGATGCTTGGCGCACTGTTTGTGGTGCTTTAGGGGCTGTTCGGACTGAGGCGGCAATGCGTTTAAATTTGAAAGATAATTCTCTAGCGGCTTGGGCCTGGATCGTTGATTTCCCTATGTATGATTATTCAGATATTGAAGAAGGACGAATTGACTTTGGTCATAATCCTTTTTCCATGCCTCAGGGTGGTATGCAGGCTCTAAAAGAAAAAGATCCGCTTGATATTTTAGCTTACCAATACGATTTAGTCTTGAATGGTTTTGAGGTTTCTAGTGGTGCTATCAGAAACCATGAACCGGAGATTATGTATGAAGCCTTTAAAATAGCTGGTTATAGCCACGAAGAGGTGGATAAGCGTTTTGGGGCCATGATTAATGCTTTTTCTTACGGTGCGCCACCTCATGGCGGTAACGCTCCGGGTTTAGATCGTTTGCTGATGGTTTTAAATGATTGGGACTCTATTCGAGATATTTATGCCTTCCCGAAGGATGGCCAAGGTCGCGATTTAATGACTGATGCTCCCGGAGAAGTTTATCCGCAGCAACTCAAGGAATTAAATATTGCTCTTGAATTGAAAAAAAATAAATAGCCATGAAAAATACTATCATCAAAAATATTTACCGAGACACTGCCAACTATCTCAACCAAGAAATAGTTGTATCTGGCTGGGTGCGCACGGTGCGTAGCTCTAAGGACTTTGGTTTTATTGAAATAAACGACGGTTCATTCTTTAAAAGTTTGCAGGTGGTATTTACGACTGAACTAGCTAATTTTTCTGAAGTGGAAAAGGTTAGTGTTGGTTCATCTTTGGAAATAAAGGGGAAATTAGTTGAGTCACCAGCGGCCGGACAACCGTTTGAACTTAAAGCTAGTGAGATTAAAATTATTAATTTAGCTCCAAACGACTATCCTCTGCAGAAAAAAAGACACAGCTTTGAATTTCTCAGAACTATTGCTCATCTTAGAGGACGTAGTAATACTTTTTCCGCTGTTTTTCGTTTACGCAGTACGCTTAGTTTTGCAATACATAAATTTTTTCACGATGAAGGCTTTGCTTATGTCCATACGCCAATAATTTCCACCAGCGATTGCGAGGGAGCAGGAGAAATGTTTCATGTGACTACTTTGAATTTAGAATCTGTTTCTAAAAATGATCAGGGTACAGTAGATTTTACGCAAGACTTTTTTGGCAAGCAAGCTGGTTTAACAGTGAGCGGCCAGCTCAATGCTGAAGCGTTAGCGATGGGGCTTAATAAGGTTTATACTTTTGGGCCAACCTTTCGAGCGGAAAATTCTAACACTACTCGTCATGCCTCCGAGTTTTGGATGATGGAGCCAGAGGTCGCATTTAATGACTTGCAGGCTAATATGGATTTAGCCGAGAAGATGCTTAAATTTTTAATAAAATATGCTTTAGAAGAATTACCAGAAGAGATGGAATTTTTTAATAAATTTATTGACCCAGGAATTTTGGAGCGTTTAAATAATATTATGTCTTCGGAATTTGTTCGTATAACCTATACCGAGGCAGTTGATATATTAGAAAAAAGCGATGCCAAGTTTTCTTATCCGGTTAAATGGGGAATTGATTTACAAACGGAGCACGAAAGGTATTTAACAGATCAGGTTTATAAAAAACCAGTTTTTGTGACTGATTATCCTAAAGATATCAAAGCATTTTATATGCGTATTAATGATGACGGTCGGACTGTAGCTGCTATGGACCTTTTAGTTCCTGGTGTAGGAGAAATTATTGGTGGTAGTCAAAGAGAGGAGCGCTTGGACTTTTTAGAAAAAAGAATGGCTGAGATGGGCTTAGAAACTGCGGATTATAACTGGTATTTGGATCTACGTCGTTATGGTTCGGTGCCACACGCCGGATTCGGACTGGGTTTTGAAAGATTGATCATGTATCTTTCCGGTATGGCTAATATCCGAGATGTTATTCCGTTTCCTCGGACTCCAAAAAGTGCAGAGTTTTAATTATTTTGCCTATGTCATATTTACCGATGTTTTTAAATATGTTTATAATCTTACCTTTCCTGGCTCTAATTGTGACACTGTTTGTCATGATGGCCCGGGAAGAACAAAATAATATG
>CAYUEO010000029.1:0-10047 GCA_964443755.1 uncultured Gammaproteobacteria bacterium
TGTTCCTCATGGCGATTTAAACCTTTTGTTGGCTATTTGTTGGGAAAATAGTTTAGGTATTTCTGACTACACTAGTTTTTATGAACAAATCAGCGGTAAGGTGCCAATTGAAGAACTGGATTCTGCTTGGTTTTTAAAAAATATCCAATCTCGACAAAAAAAATATTTTGATTGGTCTAAGCAAGCCGCGGACTATATTATGGCTGGCGTTATCTTAATTACTACCCTACCGCTTTGGCTGGTCGTAGCAATAATTGTTAAAATTTCCAGCCCCGGACCAATCCTTTTCCGCCAAAAAAGACTAGGACGAGCCGGCCGGATTTTTACAATCATTAAATTCCGAACCATGACGGTTGAAGAAAAAATTATCACCCCCGCCGGAAATTTTCTCCGACAAACTCGTCTTGATGAACTTCCTCAATTAATAAACATTTTAAAAGGTGAGATGAGTTTTATCGGACCACGACCAGAAATACCGGAAATAGTTGAAGAAAGAGAAAAACAAATTCCCTTTTACCGCATGAGACTACTTGTCAAGCCGGGATTAACCGGCTGGAATCAAATATCTGGTCGTTACCACTCTTCTTCCTATGAGGATACGCTAGAAAAATTACAATATGATTTATTTTATCTCAAACAGCGCTCTTTTTATCTAGATTCTATTATTTTATTAAAAACAATCGCCACAATAACTAGCCGCAGCGGCCGCTAAACAATGAAAAAATATTTTACTCTTCTTAATCGCTTCTTTACTCTACCGCTTATCCTAAAAGACTGGCTTAAGTTTAGGCATATTAATGATAAGCGTTTTCCTGTATTAATCAGAGATATTGTCCCCTATCTGCAAGACAAAACTACTACTACTGAGTTTGACTTACACTATATTTATCATCCGGCCTGGGCGGCTAGAGTTATAGCTAAAATACGTCCTCTTGAGCACGTCGATATTTCTTCCAGTTTATCTTTTTCTACTATCGTCTCAGCCTTCGTGCCGGTTAAATTCTATGATTTTAGGCCAGCTAATCTTGATCTGACTGGCTTAACCTGTAACCGGGCTGATTTAAACACCTTACCCTTTCCCTCTGAAAGTATTGAAAGCTTATCTTGCCTACATACAATTGAACATATCGGTTTAGGGCGCTATGGAGACGACTTAGATCCAGGTGGCGATCTAAAGGCTATTAAAGAGCTGCAGAGGGTTGTAAAAAACGGCGGTCATTTATTAATTGCCGTACCTATAGGCCAACCCAAATTACGCTTTAACGCTCATAGAGTATATTCTTATGAACAAATAATCTCCTATTTTTCTGCTATGGAGCTAGAAGAATTTAGTTTAATTTCTGAAAGAGAAAAAAGAATAATTTATCAGGCAGATCCCAAGCTATGTGATCAGGAAAAATACGGTTGCGGCTGCTTCTGGTTTAAAAAGAAAATATGATTACTATGAAATTAGTCGGCGGACTAGGCAATCAGTTGTTCCAGTATGCTTGCGCTCGCTCGTTGGCTCAAAAATATAATACTAACCTTACTCTTGATATTTCCTTTTATTATCGTAACCGTCTTAAACAAAGCCTGAGAGAATCAGTTGACTTAGCAGCGGCTCTCTTAGGTCGGTCCGGGCTAAGTTCGACAATAGAAAACATTTCCAGAAATCGTCGACATTATAATCTAGATAAATTCCAGTTGCGACCAGATATAAAAATAACCAAACGTAATTTGCCAGCCAGCATACATGACCAAGATCCTTTTACTTTTGATAGAAAAATCATGCAGGCCGGTGATAATATAATCTACGAGGGTTACTTTAACAGTTATAAATATTTTAAAGATATAGAGACTGAGTTAAGAACTGAGTTTCGTCTTAACAAAGAGATAGAGGCTAATTTACCCCAGGATATTCTTAAAAAAATAGTTACTTCTAACTCCATATCTCTCCATGTTAGACGAGGTGACTATATCACTCGGCCTGAAGCCAATAAGTACCACGGTAGTGTTGATTTAAGCTACTACCAAAAAGCCGTTAAAATAATCACTGAAAAAGTACCTGATTCTATAATTTTTATTTTTTCTGATGACATCCAGTGGTGTCGAGAAAATCTTTCTTTCCCGGAAGAAACTTATTTTGTACCTGGACTAAAGAATTATCAGGATATGAGGCTGATGTCTTTGTGCCGACATCATATAATTTCTAACAGTACTTTTGCTTGGTGGGGCGCATGGCTTAATCCTAAAGCTGACAAAACGGTGATTGCTCCAGCGCGTTGGATTAATGATCGGGAATTAAAAAATAGCGACTTATTCCCGCCTGACTGGATAATTATATGACCAAGCCTGCCATCTCCATAGTCATGATCAACCACAACCGCGCCTCTTTTATTAAAGAGGCGCTAGATTCTCTAATGCAACAAAACGTTAAAAATTGGGAATTGGTTTTTGTAGATGATGCTTCAAGCGATGACTCCTTAGCAGTTGTGCACCGCTTCCTGCCAGATGAGAGAATAAAAATTATTTCTTATCATCAAAAGCAAGGCATAGGAAAATCGCGACGAGAAGCGGTTAAGCTAGCTCAAGGAGAAGTAATCGGTATTTTAGACAGTGACGATGCCCTTGAAGAAGGAGCTTTAGACATAATGATCCAGGCTCACCAGAACAATCATCACGCTCTAATATATTCTCAATTACTAATTTGCGACTCTAACTTAAATCCTGTTAAACCAGGCAGTAATGGGCCCATCCCTCAGGGCTCAGATAATTTGTGCTCTAATCTGATTAGCCATTTTGCGACTTTTAAAAAATCTGCTTATCTAAAAACCGCCGGATATAATCCTAGGCTTAATTTAGCTGAAGATAAAGATATTTTTTATAAACTAGAAGAAGTAGGTAAAACATTATTTATTGATCAGGTCTTGTATCGTTACCGCATCCATCAAGATGCCGTCTCAAGTTATAATTGGCAAAAACGATTTAAAGCTCACATCTATCACCTAATAGTTAGGTCACAAACAATTTTAAGAAGAGGGAGAAAAATAATGCCCACTGTACTAACGTCCAGAAAATTAATCAACCTAACTAAACGAGTGCTTGATAAACTGTACTTCCCTTTTTTGATATCGGGAGCTAAACAAAAACTAACTCAATTAGAAAAAACCGCTTGCACTAACCAAGATTTTTGGCAGATAGCTCACCAATTTAGTTACGGGCTGCCGCTTCGCGGACTTAACCTTAATATTCGTCCTGCGCAGATATCCCAAGAAATACTTGATTTAATGGCTGCAGTTAAAAACCTTAATCCGCTCACCATATTAGAGATAGGGACCGCTACTGGAGGCACGCTATACTTGTGGACAAAAATAGCCCCTGTCAACGCAACTATTATTAGCTTAGACATGCCAGAAGGACCATTTGGGGGAGGATATTTGTCTGCTCGTCAAAAACTTATGGAGTCATTTCCTAAAACTAATCAAAATTTACACTTAATAAAAGCTGACTCTCATGCTGCTGACACCAAAGAAAAGATTATAAAATTATTGGCGGGCAGAAAATTAGATTTTTTGTTTATTGACGGTGATCATAGCTACTTAGGAGTTAAGGCTGATTGGGAAGATTACTCTCCTTTAGTTAGAGCTGGCGGCTTGATTGCCCTGCATGACATAGTTCATAATTCCAGCGAACCAGATTCTCAGGTAGACAAGCTGTGGGAAGAGCTAAAAAAAGATTTTAATTGCCAGACCTTAGTCTCTGATAAAAATCAAGGTTGGGCGGGAATAGGAATTATAAAATTATGACTATTAGCGTCATTATTCCAGCGTATCAAGGTGAAAAATATTTAAACCTTTTCTCCCTGCCTTCCCTAGTGGCTCAAACTTATCAGGATTGGGAAGCAATAGTTGTTGATGACGCTTCTAGTGACAATACTCAAGAGTTAATAGAAAGTTGGCAAGCTAAAGATAGGAGAATAAAATATCTGCGTCATGATTATAACCGAGGTTTAGCTGCTTCTCTGAATACTGGCCTTAAGGCTAGCCAAGGAAAAATAATTGCCTTTTTAGAACAAGATGATATCTGGCTTAATAATAAACTGGCTCGTCAAGCTGATATTTTATCTAAGAAAAAATTAACTGATTGCCGATCATTCTTATTTAACGAAACCACTTTGAAATTAATCAATATAGGGGGAGGAAACTTTTCTACACTAGCCGGACAACGAGAAACAATAAATAAACTCTTTCCCTTGCCTGAAAACAAAAAATATTTAGGCATAGAGGATGGTTTGTTAGCCGGACGGTTAGCCTTATTAACTGATAATCAGATTCTGCTTGCGGAAGATATAAATCATACAAATGACATCATGGTCTTAGTATCTCGCCACCAGAGTTCTCTTTCAGGGCACGGTCACAGCCTCACATACATTCAACGCTATCAAGCGGCTCTCGATTTTTTTGACGCGGACAAATCTCCTGGTCTAAGCCGTCTCAAACATTCCTGGAGATTAAGGCGGCAATTAAATATACTACTATCTTTTTTCCCTGCACCAGTGCAAAAAATAATTCGTGGTCTCAATATAATTTCAAAAATCCGCGCATTATGGCGCTTACAAAAAATAAAAAATAAGCCGACTTACCTGGCGGCAAAAAAAATTATCTCTAATCTAAGATAATACACCTTTAAATAAGCCCCTGAGCATCCCCAATCCCTTAGTAAAATGTCCGGCTAAAAATTGTCGTAAAACCCAACCGAGCATAGACCAAAAAAATAGTCCCCTCGCTTTCATACCTTTCTCCCCCTGTACGCCAAAAATTTCTATTCTATTTTGACTTTCTTTCTGACCCGATAAATATTCCTTTTCACGTGTTTCTTGGCTATGATAATGATCTGTGCGGGCAGCTGGTTCAATAATAAAATAGAAATCCCGCTTTTTAACTCGCCAACAAAAATCAACATCTTCCAAACCAGTTCTACCGCCACCAAATACAGAAAATCCAAAATTACTAGCCTCAACTCGACGTAAAGACACAACGCCACCATGAGCGTAATGTCCTTCAGAAACATGGTCCAGCTGATCATTCCAAACTTGAAAACCGACTGGCGTAATATCCCAGTCTTTTTTAGACGTTAAATTAAATACCTGGTTATATATTTTTTCTACCTTACCGGGCCAGCGATTATTACTAATTACTCCGGCTACCCCAATCAGTTTCTGATCAGTTTGTTTTTCCTGCCAAATCTTCATGATTGATTTAAAAAACCCTTGAGCAAGAACCAGATCGTCATCTAAGAAAAAAATTATTTCTCCGGATGCTTTTTTTAAAGCAATATTTTTTGATTCAGCTAAACCGCGTCTCTCTAGAGTTT
The DNA here is from genome assembly GCA_964443755.1 of uncultured Gammaproteobacteria bacterium. Classification (GTDB taxonomy): domain Bacteria; phylum Patescibacteriota; class Patescibacteriia; order Patescibacteriales; family UBA12465; genus UBA12465. The sequence continues at coordinate 5,353 of CAYUEO010000029.1, forward strand.
GGTTTTTTTGATAATAGACAAAAGATGGCAAAACTTTCTCAACCTTATCTCGCAGCGTATCTACAAATTGATTGTCTAAATATCCATCATCAATAATAAGAATTTCATCCGGTAAAAGTGACTGATCTAATATCGACTTTAAGCAGAGACTCAAAGCCTCCGGCCGATTATAAGTAGGAATAGCAACACTAAAGGTCATATAATTACTGATAAATATCCAAATAAGCTTGTGTCATCTTTTCTAAAGAAAATAAACTCAATCTTTTATAATTGTTTTGAATAGTTAAAGCAGTTTTTTCTTGATGGCTTAAAATATTATCTAGTTTTTCTAAAAACTCCTGACTATCATTAAGCGTAAAAAGCTGAGCATCATTGTTGAGTATTTCTCGGATACCGCCAACATCTGAAGCTAGAATAGGTAATTCAGCTTGAACAGCCTCAAGAATTGCATACGGCAACCCTTCGTAGCGAGAACATTGCAGATACAAATCAGCACATTTTAAATAAACACTAGCCGGAGCTAAATCTAAAATAAAAATTGAATCCTGATATTTATAATCTCTAACCATTTTCTTTAGCGCCCGCTCATCTTCCCCTTGACCAAATATAACTAAGCAGCTATTTGGCTTTAAAATCAAAACATGAGACCAATTCTCTATCAAAAATTTATAATTCTTCTGATAGGCCAGTCTACCAATTGATACCATCAAAAACTTATCTTTTAAATCCTGGCCCGTTAATTTACCGATCTCTTGGCGGGCCTCTAGGCGGCTAACAAACAGCTGATCTGGCTCTATGCCGTTATAAATAGTGCTAGTAGATCGCTGAGTTAGAAGTGGTGAGTCAGTTAAATTTTTATGGCAAATATAGACTACCTCATCAATCTTTTTTAAAAGAAAACGAAAAATTTTCTGATATAAACATCGCTTGATCTTTAATTGTTCGTAATTAGGATCTAGCACAGACAAGCCATGAATCGTAAACACCAATTTTGGCCTGTTCCTCATAAAAAAAATTAATAAAGCGCCGGCTAAGACATGTGAACCGTTTAGGTGTACAACATCGGGCCCTTCTTTAACAACTAAGCGGCGCAGCTCTAAGGGTAAGTGTGTTAATGAAAGAAAACTCGCTCCCTGAACCAGAGATTTTAAACGTAAAAAAGGAATTTTATTTAAACTGTCCGGTAAAAAATTACCAACCCCAGCCGCTACCGCCACCTCATGTCCGTGACCAACTAATGATTTAGCTAAACTTGATATAAAGACTTGAACACCGCCGGGCGTTGCTTTAGTTGTAACTAGCAGAATCTTCATTTAAAAGAGAATAAATAATAAAAATGATTAAAACCGCATACGATATAACAGTGGCCCAAGCCGCCCCAATAATTCCCGCTCTAGGAATTAAAATATAATTTAATAAAATATTGATTATCAGTGGTATAAAGTTACTCCAAAATAATAAGATTAGTCTGTCTTCAGCCATTAATTTATACCAAAAAGCGGCTGCTAAAAACCAACTTATAGTAGACCAAACATAAATTGCGGCTACAGGAGCGGCTTCTAAAAAAGCTGGTCCAAACAACAAATTAACTATAAAGTCTGACCAATAAGCTAACGGCAAGGCTATAGCAATAGCTAATAATAACAATAGACCGTAAAGATGTTTAATTCTACGTCGATATAATTTGATATCAGTGGACCTAGCATTAATAATTGCCGGAAAAAGAGAGGCGCAAATTATACCAGGAATAAAATACCAGGCTTCGCTTAATTTAACCGCGGCCGCATATAGTCCGACAGAAATTTCATTCAAATAACTACCCAACATCACTTGATCAATCTTTAAGAGCATAAAAGCCGATAATCCAGATAGCATCAGCGGCCACGATTTTGTTAACAATTCTTTCGCAACCGGCCAACTAATAGACCATCTGCCCACATCAAAGCTTGGTTGTCGATAAGATTTAAGTAAGGCAATGGCTAACACCAAGCTTTCTAGAACATAAATAACCGCCAACCAAATTAAATTGGCGCCGCTGAGAATAAAAAATATTTTTAAAACCGCGCTAAAAACAAGGGCCGTCAGTTGAGCCCGTACGCTATATTTTGCCTGTACTTTAGAGCGAAAAAAAACATCAATAATACTAAACGCCCCGATGACGTAACTAAAAGCGATAAGGCTAATAATTAAGCGGCTAAGACTTGACGGAACATATAGCCAGGCCACCCCACTAGCTATAATCCAGGCCGTTAGGCCACCCACTATTTTTATAGCTAACCCAGAACCCAAAAGTTCCCGACTTCTTTCCGGGGTTCTAACTAAATCTCGAGAAATTATACCATCTACTCCTAAGCCGGCCAGAAGTGAGAACACCCCCGCAAAGCTTAAACTATAGCTAAACAAACCATATTCTTGAGGACCTAAACTACGGGCCACCCAAGCGCCTATAAGAAAAGACACTAACAGAGAAAAAATCTGCCCACCCATCATCCAGCCGGTATTAGAAAAGTAGCGCCTAAATCCCTCCCTACTAACAGATATGCCCGACTTGGTAATTAAATTTTCCCACATAGTATAGGCACTATCTTACAGTGCAACTAATTATTTCTTAAACTCTTCTATATCTTTAACGACTTGTTCAGCGTGCACTTGAGGCTTAACGTGCATATAAGCCTTAGCAATTTTCAGATCTGGAGATATAAGATAAGAAATTCTTCTAAATAAACCGCCGGCTTCGTATAATGAGACTACTTTTTTATCAGTATCAGCTAATAATGTAAACGGTAGGTTATATTTCTGAGAAAATTTAGCATGGCTTTCTTCCGAATCAGTACTAACGCCCAATACTGTCGCCTCTAGATTGTTAAAGCTCTCATAATTATCCCTAATCATACAGGCCTCCTTCGTACAACCTGGGGTATCATCTTTAGGATAAAAATAAAGCAGAATCCAGCGACCTCGATAATCCGATAAACGATGATCCTTCCCTGTCTGATCTTTGGCTACGAAATCAGGCGCGTCTTGTCCTGGTTTAATCATATATTTTTCTTTATTCTTTATACAATCTTTAATATACCATGCTACACACTGCTAGCTGCGCCATAAACGCCTAGTTGCGCGCCAAACATATTTAGCAGTAAATAGGAAAATAAAGAAATACAACAGATACTGGACTACTAATAGTATAATTACTACCAGATTAACGCTAACATCCTGAGCTATTTTATTAATATCACGAACAAACTGTTGTACCGAGACGCGCCAAGAATCTTTTAATCTTTCACCGTCAACATAAATATTTTCTCTGACACTAACATTAAAATAAGTATATGCTAACCGGTCAAGCTGATTAGACTTTCTTTGATTTAACTGTTCTAGTTGGGCGCTGATACTAATACGTTCCTGGGTCAGTCTTTCTATAATATTAACTTTACTATCAATAATTTTAGCTAGACTCCCGGCATCCTGAGCTTTAATCGCTAGAGCGGTAACTTCATCATAGGCCCTAATCGCTTTATCTAAAGTTTCATCAATAGCAACCAACTTATTTTCTAAAATTTTCTCCTGACTAGTAAAATCCTGGACTTGGTTTTTAATAGTACGTGTATTTTCATTAAGCTCATCGGGTTTAAATTCCTTAATAAAATTTAACACCTCCGAGACGCTAGCTTGCGTTACTTTAAAACTAAAATTACAGCCTCTCTCATATTGAGAAGAACTTTCAAATATCACATCTTCTCTATCCTTTAGATCCCCGATCGCGCCACAGGTATCAGTCAATTTTCTAGTTTCAATCACCGCCTGGTAGTCTTTAACTTCAAAAGCTTCAGCGTCATTGCCTGAGGTGCCATTATAATATGGGGGCATGAGCGATGTTTCCATGGAACCAGCTGCGTTACGATATGATAAATTAATATCTTCAACCGCGCCACCAAACGAAGAGGCTAAATTAAACATCTGGTTTTGGGTTTTCTGGCTCTTCACTGAGTCTATTGATGAGCCAATGAGTCGAATCGCTATAGCAACTAAAATAACAACTATAAAAGCGAGTCCCAGAGCTTTAAAAAGCTGGGCCGGTTTTAAATTAAACTTATTTAACCATTCCATATTTTTTATATAATTAAATAATTACTCTTAATATTATAGCAAAATCAGCTCTAATAAAAAACCTCGCCTTATATTGAGCGAGGTTATTACTTCTATTCTTTAATGAAAATATCTAGCAAGCCGCGATAGGCTTGTTCGGCATCCATGCCGCAACCGACAACCCAGCCTGGTCCAACCGGAAAACCGATATATTTTACGTCAAACTCCAAAGGGCCATGTTCATCCCTTAATAATAAGGCAGCATAACTAATTGAAGCTGGTGGAGTGGGCATAATTTTTAAAAAGCGATCGAGATAATTCATCGTAATTCCCTCATCTATCACGTCCTCGATAATAATCACATCTCGCCCAGACAAACTAGCATGAGGCTGACTAATTAGCTTAACCTCCCCACCATTACTATCACCGTTGTATCTCTTTAAACCGATGGTATCAATATGATGAGTAAAACCCATACCGTCTAAAACACCAGACAGATCTTTGCCAAAGTATATACCGCCAGTTAACACAAATAGTAATATTGGCGGCAAAGTTCTCTGAGAATAATCATGTTTTATCTCTTGTGCCAGCTCGATTATTCTAGCTCTA
>CAYUEO010000030.1:0-9819 GCA_964443755.1 uncultured Gammaproteobacteria bacterium
GTGAATATAAAAATAAACAGTCGTCCAATCCCTTGGTAACGACTGCTCCTTTCTTAAGGACGGCACGAAACTTGGCTGGAATAGCCAAGCGCCCTTTATCATCTAATACATGGTTGTATTCGCCAATAAACATTTTTGTTTGGGCCAGTGATAAATCTCTATGATTCACCACTGTTCCCCACATTTCACCTTACGAGTTTAATTATACACCACCACTCCCCTAGCGTCAACACAAAGATACTATTTAATTTTAGTGAAAAAATAATAAAAAAACTGCTTTTCCACAAGCAGTTTGTTTACTAAGACAATTTTTTTAAAAAAATGGCTAGAAGTTTTCAACAACTAATACACATGGGCGAAATGTGTCAAATTATCCCTTTTTTACTTTTACCGATCTCAGGCAAACTATAATATTGAGGTACTACTATCTTATGTGAACCAAATTTTCTTAAATTCTTATCTGATTTATTATCAGCTCCAGATGCTTCAATGGGAATATTTAAGGCATAAGCCAAGGCGTTAGCGGTAATAACCCCGATGCGAAGAGCGGTAAAACTACCACCCTGATTAACAACAGATATTTTTTTAATATCCCGGAGTCGCAGCTTGTTTGCTGATAAAAGAGACGCTAAAGACGGAATGAGTTTTTCTCCTTGTCTTTTAGCAGTCTTAATTTTCTTTCTAATTACAGACGCATTCTTTAGTTGCAGCTCCAAAATAATATATTCCGGTAGCGTCGTATCAATAAATAAAGTCATAATTTAATCGGCCTTCCTAATTATATAATTCTCTCGAGCGTCTTCCATACTATAACCAGCCTGCTCTATTTCAACTCGCAGCTTGTCAGCTTCATCCCAATCTTTAGCCGCTCTAGCTTCCTGACGACGGGTAATTAATTCCTGAACAAAAATCGGTAATTCATGATATTCCAACTCTTGTTTAACAAAATCAACCGCTGCAGCTAACTTTAAACCGAGCACCCTATTAAAATCTAAAACTGTGGCCAAGCGATCGGCACGACTAATTCTTGATTTTAAAACCGACATAGTCACTGCTAAGGCTTGGGGCATATTTAAATCATCGTTTATAGCAGCCAGAAACTTCTGTTGATATTCTTTATTAACCACCCCGCCCTCATCTTCCGCTAAAGAGGCTACTTGGTTTAAGAGACTATTATATCCGGCTTGAGCTTGTAATATATTTTTTTCGCTATACTCCATCGGTTTACGATAATGAGTTTGCAAAGTGGCAAATCGATAAACTAGCGGACTAATATTTTTTTTAACCAAAGAATTTTCCAGAGTTAAGAAATTATCATCACTCTTAGCCATCTTCTTGCCGCCGGAAATATTTAAGAAGGCGCCGTGCAGCCAAAAATTGAAAAATTTCTTTCCGGTAGCCGCTTCAGATTGAGCAATCTCATTAGTATGATGCACATTAATATGATCAATACCACCACAATGAATATCTAGCTGACCATGCAAATATTTCAAACTCATGGCCGAACATTCAATATGCCAACCAGGAAACCCAACTCCCCAAGGAGACGACCATTCCATCTGGCGTTTGGCATTAGGAGCAGAAAATTTCCATAAAGCAAAATCGGTAGAATTTTTTTTCTCCTCATTTTTTTCTACTCTAGCGCCCTCTTTAAGCATATCTAAGGGCAAGTGACTCAACTTATTATAATCCCGAAGACGACTGGTATCAAAATATATACCATCGGAAGTTTTATAAGTATAACCTTTGTCCTCCAACTGCTTAATCATTTCTATTTGTTCGGGAATATTGTCGGTCGCTTTACACCAAATATCCGGATCCTGAATATTCAAAGCCTGGATATCATGACGAAAAGCATCTGTATAAAATGAGGCAATGTCCCAAGCAGTCTTCCCCTCTTTTGCCGCTCCTTTTTCCATCTTATCTTCACCCATATCCATATCACCCGTTAAGTGACCAACATCAGTAATATTCATCACATGCTTCACCCTGTATCCGTTGTATTCCAAAACACGTTTCAAAAAATCCTCAAACAGATAAGTTCGAAGGTTACCGATATGGGCATAATTATAAACCGTCGGCCCGCAGGTATATAAACCAACTTCCCCAGGTAACATTGGTTTAAAGGGTTCTTTTTTTCTAGTTAAGGTGTTGTATAGAGAAAGAGGCGCCATATCTTTGATAGTATTTAACAGTCTATTTGCCGATATTTTAACACAATATAAGCTAAATAGCTACTGAAAAAGCCTTAATTACCAAAAAGAGCGGCTTAGCACCGCCCTTCTTGATTTTTCACTAATTTATTAATAGAAATCCTACTATTCAACCAGTAAAACGCCAATTTGTCCCATCTGACGATGGTAACCATTCCCAATACTACAGTAAAATTCGAAAGTTCCCTTTTTATCAGCCGTAAACTCTAGGACATCGGATTCGCCTGTCTTAGTAATTGTGGTAGCTACTCCAAAATCTGGCAGAACTAAGTCATGAGTGCCGCCAACATTAGTAAAGATTATTTTAACTTTATCGCCTTCCTTCACTCTAATTTCATTCGGCATAAAATAAAAACTACCACCAGAAACATCAAATACTAATTCTTTAGTTTCATGATCTTCAGCGCCAGCTTGCAACTGTGCCTTCTGACTGTCTGTCAAAGCAACGGGAATTTGCGGCTCCATATAGTTTGGTGTAGTTGGAGCTGTAATATTATCTTCCACAGGCTCATTAACACTACTATTTTCTACTTGTAGAGCTGAGTCATTATAATTTAAATCATCATAACCTAACTCACTGTCACTCTTAAAAACCATCAAGTAAACAACGGCTATCACTAAAACAGCTATTATTCCTAATAGCAACGGTTGATTGTTTTTTTCCATATATATAAAGGGCTAATAAATAAGGTGGTCGTTAGTGGATTCGAACCACTGGCCTCCGCGATGTGAACGCGGCGCTCTAACCAGCTGAGCCAAACGACCGATGCTTTATGCTAGTAAGAATAATTTATTCTCTCTAGCTGGTCAAGGAGATCTATGAACAAAAATAAAACCCCCTACTAACTAAATAGGGGGCTTGAGGAGCTACTAGCTACGAATTAATATAGCTTCCGCGGCTCTTACTGCTTCCTCGAAGCTTAGATCGAGCTTTTTAAGAAGCTCATTTAACTGAGCTTCTTGCTCGGGGCTAAGGCTACCATTTTTCAACCTTTTGAGGCCAAGATCAGCAACCTGAAGGAGTTGGCTATTTTTCTGATTCTGTTCCATAGTCTTCACCTTTTGTTATGTTTTCTGTTTTTAAAATATCAAGCATTGTTTTTTTAATCGCCAAATTTCCATAAGCTACTCTACCACTGTTAACTAATGGCTTAATCCAACTATTATCTTTTCCTCTTTCAGCCATTAAACGAGATAATATATTGAAAGAGTCGATAGTAGCATTATGAATCGAACTACGCCTTTGGTCGACTTCGGCAAATTTTTCTCGAAATTCTTCCGGGTCAAGTTGACCATCTTTTTCAGCCTGGAAAACGCGCTCAAAATCACAGACAACTGTCGTGTAATTATAACAGCTCTCAATCGTTTTCTGAAAATAATCTTCCAGCACTTTATCGCCCTGGCAGTCATTTTCAATGCGAGAAAATACTTCCGCTATCCCCTCCGCTTTCTGATCTAAAGAATTCTCAGCAATAAACTTAGGTATCTCCTTCTTATTGATATGGATGAATTCATTAATATTCATGTGAATATACAATAAACTATTTTTTAAATTTTGTCAATACCAGAACGTGTTTTTTATGGTGCCCGAGGGGGGATTTGAACCCCCATGGGATTTCTCCCACAGCGTCCTGAACGCTGCGTGTCTACCAATTTCACCACCCGGGCTTAAAGACTACGAAATATAGTTTGCCACAAGATAATAGATTTGTAAACTGAAAATAATTAACTTTTTGTGCTATAGTTACCTCATGTTAGGATTAGAAACTGAAAAACAAATATTTAAAAAAGGTTTTAAATTAATAGGCGGAGTAGACGAAGCTGGACGCGGCCCTTTAGCCGGTCCGGTTGTGGCTGCTTGTGTTGTGATCGATGAAAATTTTAAAATTGATCATCCTGATCTAGAGCTAATAGCAGACTCTAAAACTTTAAGTGCTAAAAAACGAGAAGCCCTATTTGGCTTAATCAGACAAAAAGCTCTAGCGGTAGAAATCGGTATTGCCGATAATCTTTTAATTGATAAAGTTAATATTTTACAGGCTAGTTTTCTGGCTATGAAACAGGCAATTCGAAGACTCCCTGCTCAACCGGATTATATAATTTTAGATGGTAGCTTTAAGATACCTAAACTAACCCAGCCACAAACAGCGATTATAAAAGGTGATGCCAAAGTCTGGACAATAGCCGCCGCTTCAATTATTGCTAAAGTTAGTCGTGATTGGTTGATGCAAGAGTTTGACACCAAGTATCCTGCCTATGGATTTGCTAAGCATAAAGGTTATGGCACCAAGTCTCATATGGAAAGTATAGCCACCTACGGGCCCTGTCCAATTCATCGTCTAAGTTTTAAGCCCTTACGAGCAGACAAATAAAAAAACCGGTTTAAAAAACCGATTTTTTAAAAACGCAACTATTTAAAATCTACGGTAAGTATCTTCTAATTCCTTTCTGTCTTCTTCCATATCTTCTTGTCTTCGCTTTTCTTTTCTGGCCTCCTCTTCATCGCGGGCTTTTTTCAAAACACGATCCCTGATTATCCGGTCCGCCTCTCTGTGGCCAGCCTCTAGGGGGTCAATTATTCCCTCCTCCGTCTCAATAGAAAATTCATCCTCATCCTGTCTAGTATCTTCATGGTTATCAAGAGGATTAGTTGATAGTCCTTCGAAATTTAAGTTTTTCATATAATTTATACTTATTAACATTATATAGTAATGGATTGGGCCTGTAAATGTTATATAAAAAATAGCGCCTCTAAATTGAGACGCTAAAGTAAACTTAATATGTCGTAAGAGCTTCAATAAGATTTTCAGCTCTATCAATAGTTTCGTAAGGTTTTTTCCTAACGATAGCTTGATAAGTGCTGAAAAAAATATTTTTTTCAATTCCGACATTAGCTGCAACGACAAAGTCTTTCTTGTCGCTGCTCAAGAACACGCTTTCTTCTGGAGTCGTATTCGTGGTTTGAAATACCTCTTGAAAATCTCTCACAGAAATAGCATTTTCGTACCGATAAAGGCAAAATTTTGGAAATATAATCTTTTTGCCGTTTAGAAGCGGACTGGCAACTAAAGACATAACGTCTCTAGTCAAGATTATAAATGTGACATCATTAGACACTAAAGCGTCTAAGGTGTCCTGAAAATCTGCCTGTTTTTGAAGCTTTCTAAGAAGCTTCTCTGTCATAATGATTCCTTTCACTGTTCTCCTATTGTTTTGTGAATGAACGTTAGTGTTTAATGCTTTTTAGTTAAGCACCTTATCTATATTAGCTAAAATATGAGATTTGGTTAAGAATATAAAAAACGCCAAGAATATCTCTTGGAGTTTAACAAATTAAGCATTCATGTTAAAATTTGGCGCCTCCTCTATTGCGGAGAGGCTATGCGGCCTTGATTCTTTCAAGCCAGCCTCGTTAATTTCATTGAAATTAACTTTTTTAGACATTTCTGCTACTGTTTGGCAACCAACGTAGGCCATACCTGATTTCAAGCCGCCCACTAACTGATAAATAATCTTAGCAACTTCGCCTCTAAAAGGAACTAAAGCTGACACACCTTCAGAAACTAGTTTTTCATCACCCGAATCTCCTTGACCATATCTATCTCGAGAAGTTTTATTATCAATCATGGCAGATAAAGAACCCATGCCTCTATAAACTTTATAGGACAAGCCGTCTTTCTTCTTAATTGTGCCCGGCGTTTCTGCTGTGCCAGCTAACAGATTACCGAGCATAACTGAGGTCGCTCCGGCTTCTAAAGCTTTAGTAATATCACCAGATTGCTTAATACCACCATCAGCACAAATCGGTACACCTAAATCTCTAACTACTTTAGCGCAATTGCCAACAGCACTGAACTGAGGAACTCCGATGCCCGCAATAATACGAGTAGTACAAATCGAGCCAGGTCCTTGACCAACTCTAATACCATCTGCGCCTGCCCTTGCTAAACGTCGTGCTCCATCAATCTCAGAAACATTCCCCGCAACTATATCCACGCTGGGATAAGCCTGCTTTAAATATTTCAACATCTCAACTACTCCCTGGGAATTACCATGGGCAGTATCAATCACTAAGACATCTACTAGCTGAGCGGCTAAAAGCTTAGCGCGACGCTTTTCTTCTTCACCCACACCAATTGCTGCGCCAACTCTCAATCTACCATAATCATCCAAGGAAAACCCTTGAGAATCACCTTGTCTGATTCGCTTCACATCCGAATAGGTGTACATACCTTGGAGCTGACCGTTTTCAACTATAGGCAGAATTTTCTTTTGTCTGTCAGACATTATTTGATAAGCCTTTTCAATAGTTATGCCTGAGGCAGCGGTCACTAACTCTTTAGACATGATTTCTTTTATTTTTTGATTTTGCGAATGGGAAAAATCAAAATCATTTCTAGTCACTATACCGACTAATTGGCCAGAAGAATTTAAAACCGGAAAAGAATAAAAATTATAGCCTTTTTGTTCTTTAAGATTTAAAACCTCAGCAATTGTTTGGTTCTCGGTCACGCAAATAGGAGAATATATCATCGCATTAAGATGATATTTTACTTTCGCAGTCATAGTTGCCTGATCTTCAGGACTCATGCCTTTATGAATAATCCCTAAACCGCCCAACTTAGCCATAGTGATAGCCATCTTCCATTCCGTAACCGAATCCATGGGTGAAGAAATAATTGGTATGCTTAGTTTAATGCGGCGGGAAAAATATGACGACACATTAACTCCTGCAGGAATAATCTTACTGTAGCGTGGTTCAACCAGAACCTGGTCGTAAGCTAATGTTTTTTGTTGTTGATTTCTAATTTCTAAAAAATGATCAATTGGGTAAGTGCTTTTATCCATCTTTTACTCCGTTCTTTGGTTGTTAAATTACTTTTAAATATTCATGAAAGCCTAATATATTATAGAAAATATGTCAAATATTATTTTATTGATTTTTTACAGACCGTTCAGGTAAATAAATATATGCTAACAATTATTAAGTTAACATTAATTTATGAAAATTTTGCTAATTGATGACGAGCCGGCAATTCTAGAATTTGTTAAAACAGGCCTGGAATCTCATATGTTTACCGTAGATACGGCTAGTGACGGTGAACGTGGCTCTTTTATGGCTCGGACAGGAAAATATGATCTAATAATTTTAGATTATTCTCTACCAAAACAATCCGGAGCCGAGGTTATGGCCGAACTACAAAAAGAAACGACCAAGCCACCGGTCTTAATATTAACTGTCAAAGCGGCTATTGAAACCAAGCAAGAAATGTTCGAATTAGGGGCTGATGATTATTTAACCAAGCCCTTCTTATTTGAAGAGCTACTGCTTCGAGTTCAGGCTCTTCTTAAACGACCAGCCCAAATTCAAAATCAAATTTATAAGATAGACAATTTATCACTTTCTAATAAAACAAAAGTTGTTAAAAGGGGCAACCAAGAAATTTATTTAACTCGAAGAGAATTTTCTTTATTAGAATACTTATTAAAAAGTCGCGGCCAAATAGTATCTAGATCGGATATTTTAGAAAATGTCTGGGACTATAACGCTGATCCGTTTTCTAATACTATCGAGACTCATATCGCCAGTTTGCGCAGAAAATTAAATCTCGGAAAAAACCGTTCCTTAATTCATACTTTTGCCGGACGCGGCTATAAACTAGCCCTAGAAAAAATAGGCAAAGACTAAACTACTTACGTAAAAACTTTCGGCCCTTAAGTTTTTCTGGCAAGTATTCCTGCTGAGAATCATCTTCTAGCGGCGTATACTTATAATCTCGCCCGTAACCTAATTCTTTCATTAACTTGGTTGGGGCATTTCTAAGATGTAATGGGATTGGTAAATTACCAGTGTTTTCTACTTCTTGGCGCGCCTCTGAGTAGCCCATGTAAACAGACACGCTCTTAGGTGACTTAGCTAAATAAGCGACACAGTGGGCTAAATTAACAGCGCACTCCGGCAAGCCAGTTTTCTCACAGGCTGCATAAGTTGAAGTAGCTAACATTAAAGCACTGTTGTTTACTAGTCCAATATCTTCTGAAGCAAAGCGCACCAGACGACGAGCAATATACAAAGGATCTTCTCCGGCCTCAATCATGCGGGCTAAATAATAAATAGCCGCATCAGCATGATTACCACGCATAGATTTATGAAGGGCGGAAATTAGGTTATAGTGTTCCTCTCCGGTTTTATCGTGCAGTAAATTTGGCTTATTAATAATCTCTTTAATCAACTGAACCGTAATTTCCCCACCAGATTCAACCGCACTTTCTAATATCCCTAAAGCCTTACGAGCATCACCGTTAGCTAATTTAGCAATTAACCCGACCACTTCTTTTTTTAATTTAACTTTAAGCTCACCGGCGGCTCTTTTAATAATCTTTTCAAGATCTGGCCCGCCTAGAGCTTCAAGCACAACTACTTTTGATCTTGATAACAAAGCGCCGTTTACAGCAAAGCTAGGATTTTCTGTCGTAGCGCCAATTAAAATTATAGTACCACTTTCTACTTGAGGTAGAAGAGCATCTTGCTGAGCTTTATTCCAACGATGAATTTCATCTATAAACAAAATAGTTTTCACTCCCAGTCTTTTCCCTTCTCTGGCTCTTTCAACCACAACTTTTAAATCTTTAATACCGCTTGAGGTCGCTGAAAACTCAACAAACTCGGCTTTTGTTTCTTTAGCAATAATAAAAGCCAGAGTAGTTTTTCCGCTGCCCGGTGGACCCCAAAAAATTAGTGACGGAACCTGATCGCTTTTTATAGACCGATAAAGCCAACCCGAACTCCCAATAACTTTTTCCTGGCCGACAAAATCGGTCAAGCTTTTAGGGCGAAAATATGTGGCTAAAGGTATGTCTTTAATCATTTGTTACTGCTAACTTTTTTTTCCTGATGAAAAATAATATAAGAGTAGAGCGGCAGACCAATAGCAACAATTGAAATAGCGATAACCAACAAAGCTATTTTAAAACCAGCTCCTGGCTTTAAAACTGTAGCAGCAATTAGTAAGCCGGAAATAGCCATAACCTTAGAAGCCAATTGATGAGTCTTTTGCCAGACTGTTTCTGATGAAAGAGTCCAGGGTGTTCTTATGCCCATAAACCAATTACTCTTAACTTGACGCATGATAGAGCCGATAGCGACAAAGAGGCCGCCAATCATAATTGGTACCCAAAAACTAATATCTACCGAATAACCCAGGCCAACTAGGCCAACTAAAATAAAAATGAACAACAAAGAAAAAATGATTATGTCTTTCATGAGATGGTAAGAACTAATAAACTCTCCATAACGCTCTTGACGCGGATCTAAAATAGGCAGAAAGAGAAAGAAAATATATAACAAAATAATCAAGGCCGGCAAGAAAAATGCGCCAAAAGCAGCTGAGCCATAATTATCCACGTCTCCTTGAAAATTCCAGTGAATCGGTACTTGCTCTGGAAAATTATTGTAGAAATAAATACTCAAAGCTACGGCGGCTAGTATCATTAATACTGAACGCCATTCGGTTTTACAGCTCGGTTTGATTGGATTTAACATATATCTTTTTTTCTTTAATAAATGTCATATACATTACCGGCAAGATAAAGAGAGTCAGAAAGG
>CAYUEO010000031.1:0-9545 GCA_964443755.1 uncultured Gammaproteobacteria bacterium
ATTCAAAGTACCAGCTACATCACTGATTAGTTTATTTATCTGCCATGTTTTTTTTGTAAGGCCCCTGATTGAACAGGGTTTCTTTCCTTTATCAGGAAACCAGCCGAACTTGAAATTAATTAGTAATTTATTAATTAGCTTAAATAAAATTATTCCTTTACTTCCAGGGCTTTATTTTTAACTTGCGGTGGTATCTTCCAACCTGGTCTGGGCTTACCCTCTTCCGCTAAGTATGGCGAACTTTCATCGTTTTTCCACACTGATATTTCGCGATTTATTTTATCAGTTAAATCTTCTTCTGTCAAATTAGACTTTGGCTCTATTTTCTCAGATAAATCAGGACTTTTTTCGCTAGTCGGATCTTTTATTTCAGTAGCAGGTTGATGGTCAGCAGCGGTAACTTCGGAGGTAGCCATCTTGCTATAATTATCAAAATCCATTACTACAAATGACTCATCAGGAGTGCTAGCATCAAATATCACGACCCGATCACGAGTCTGTTTGATTAATCTCAGAATTTTTTTTAATTGCTCAGGAAACATATTTATCATTACTTTCCTTACTTCTCCTTAATGGTTTCTAAGACATTCTTAGGCACTTCGGAATAATGGGAGAACTCCATCACGTAATTGGCTCGACCTTGGCTCATGGAACGCAGTGATGTGGAGTAGCCAAACATTTCTGCCAAAGGAACCTTAGCCTTAACAACTTTCAAGTTAGCCCGATCGGACATTTCTTCAACTTGTCCACGCTTTGAACTTAAGTCGCCAATAATATTACCCATATATTCTTCCGGAGTAGTAACTTCAACTTTCATGATTGGTTCCAATAAAACCGCACCGGCTTTCTGACATGCATCCTTAAAGGCGAATATGGCTGCCATTTTAAAGGCAATTTCGGAAGAATCAACATCATGATAGCTTCCATAAAATACCGTGGCCTTAACATCAACCATCGGGAAACCAGCGACAGTACCACTTAGAACCGCTTCCTTGAAACCCTTTTCAATAGCCGGAATAAACTCCTTAGGAATAACACCACCTTTAACCTCATCAGCAAACTCAATTCCCTTGCCCTGTTCTAGAGGCTCAACTCTAAGTGAGCAATGGCCATATTGACCACGTCCACCTGACTGTTTAGCGTATTTATGTTCAGCTTCAGCTGTCTTAGTAATAGTTTCACGGTAGGAAACTTGAGGCTTGCCAACGTTAGCCTCAACACCAAACTCTCTTTTCATCCGATCGACGATGATTTCTAAATGAAGTTCACCCATACCGGAAATCAGTACTTGGTTAGTTTCCGTATCCGTCTCAACCCGGAAAGTCGGATCTTCCTCGGCTAAGCGTTGCAAAGCAACACCCATCTTCTCTTGATCAGCCTTTGTCTTTGGTTCAACAGCAATTTTAATAACCGGCTCAGGGAAAATAATAGATTCAAGTAACATCGGTTTATCTTCATCACAAAGAGTATTTCCGGTCGTAGTATTTTTTAAACCGATAACTGCCGCAATATCTCCGGCATATATTTCTTTAATTTCTTCACGATGGTTAGCGTGCATGCGAACTAAACGTCCAATTCTTTCCTTAGTGTCTTTAGAAGAATTGGTGACATATGATCCAGCACTTAGGACTCCCTGATATACTCGGACGAAACAGAGTTTGCCAACAAAAGGATCGGTAGCAATTTTAAAAGCTAATCCCACGAAGCTTTGTCCGTCATCAGCTTTAATAATAAACTTTTTGTCCAAATCACGAACATCAGTTGCCTCAATCTCTGGAACATCTAAAGGAGAAGGTAAATATTCAGTTACGGCGTCAAGAGCCATCTGCACACCGATATTTTGTAAAGCGGTACCACAGAGAACAGGATATATAGAGTTAGAAATAACACCTTTACGGATAGCTGACTTCAACTCTTCCTGAGTGATTTCCTCTCCTCCCAGATACTTTTCCATAGTCAACTCATCGCATTCTACCGCTTTCTCGACTAATTCACTGTGAAACTTATCAACCTTCTCTTTCATATCATCCGGAACAGGAATTTCCTCAATATTAACGCCAAAATGACCAGAAAAAGTATAAGCCTTTTTGGTCAATATATCGATAACACCAGAAAAGTTATTTTCAGCTCCAATCGGTAACTGAATAGCGACTGCTCTCTGATTAAGACGAGTACGGATAGAGTCTAAACTCATGTAAAAATCAGCGCCCATCTTATCCATTTTATTTACGAAACAAAGACGAGGAACGTGATATTTATCAGCTTGACGCCAAACAGTTTCTGACTGTGGTTCAACGCCAGCCTGACCATCAAAAACTGCGATTGCCCCGTCTAATACACGCAAAGAGCGCTCAACTTCAACAGTAAAATCGACGTGACCTGGGGTATCAATAATATTAATTTTCTTATTCTTCCAAAAACAAGTAGTAGCAGCTGAAGTTATGGTTATGCCCCGCTCTTTTTCTTGTTCCATCCAGTCCATTTCAGCGGCTCCTTCGTGCACTTCACCA
Source organism: uncultured Gammaproteobacteria bacterium (assembly GCA_964443755.1). Lineage (GTDB taxonomy): Bacteria > Patescibacteriota > Patescibacteriia > Patescibacteriales > UBA12465 > UBA12465. The sequence goes on from CAYUEO010000031.1 coordinate 2,511, forward strand.
ATTTTGTGTTTTTTGCCTGTATAGAACAAGACCCGCTCGGTAAAAGTGGTCTTGCCGGCATCGATATGAGCCATGATACCGATGTTTCTAATGTTGTCCAAAGAGTAATCTCGGGGCATATTTAAAGATTATGTTTAGGTTTTAAAACTAACGTGAAAAATGAGCAAAAGCTTTATTAGCTTCAGCCATCTTATGAACAGCTTCTCTCTTCTTGACGGCCGTTCCTTCGCCGTTAGAGGCATCTAAGATTTCAGTGGCTAACTTTTCAGCCATCGCTCGACCCTTCCGGTCATGAGCAGCGCCAATTAACCAGTTACAAGCCAAGAAGTATCGTCTCTCACCACGAACCTGAAAAGGAACCTGATAGTTGGCGCCTCCGACGCGCTTACCACGAACTTCAACCAAGGGAGAAACTTTTTTAATAGCTTTATTAAAAATATGGCGAGGATCTTGTTTAGTCTTGTCTTTAAGTATTTCAAGAGCATCGTAGACGATTCTTTCGGCTACACTCTTTTTGCCTCTTTCCATAACATAGTTTATGAATTTAGCAATGTTCTTATCATTATATTTGGCGTCGCCTTCGATCGCACGTTTCGGGGCTGGTTTACCTCTCATAGTATTTAAACTTTAATTATTTCTTTGGCTTCTTAGCACCATAGCGACTACGACCCTGTCTTCGAGCTTCAACTCCGGCGGCATCAAAGACTCCGCGTACCACCTTATATCGTACACCAGGAAGATCTTTAGTTTTACCACCTTTAACAAGCACGATTGAATGTTCTTGCAAATTATGACCCATACCTGGAATATACGCGGTAACTTCCATGCCGTTACTCAAACGAACACGAGCAATCTTTCGAAGAGCTGAGTTAGGTTTCTTAGGAGTAGTAGTGGTTACCTTCAAGCAGACTCCTTGTTTAAAAGGAGCGCCCTTGGCTGTGTCTTTCTTTTTGCGGTGTAGTGAATCCAGGGTAGTGTGAAGAGCGAGAGCATTTCTTCTCTTCGCTATTTTTTTACGACCACCGCGGACTAGCTGATTTACTGTAGGCATAATTATTTTTAGGGCTTTTGCCCGGGTAATAAAAACATCCTGAATATTCAGGACAGATTATTCTTACTTATCCTAAACGATTTAATACCTGTTTAATTTAACAAAATATAAATTATAAGTCAAGATTACAGGGATTTTATATTCCAACTATCAGAGCAAACAGACTATTAACTATAGGCACAATAATCCCCCCTGCTAGCATAACAAAGAGAATTATTAGAATAAACCCCATTTTTTCTAAAGATAAGTAGCTAAATCTGAGCTTTTCGGGGAGAAAAGTAGCTAAAATTTTTGAGCCATCAAGCGGCGGAATCGGCATCAAATTAAACACCATTAATATTAAATTAATATAAACTATGGCGCCAATTAAGCTAGCAAAATACAGACTAGGAAAAGGTAGATAGCGCAGTGCCAAACCAAAAGCTAAAGCGATCACTAAATTAGCCAGAGGTCCGGCAATAGCCACTTTTGCCTCGCCATATTTTTTATCCGTTAAATTATACGGATTATAAGGAACGGGCTTAGCCCAACCAATCACAAAAGGAAGATTACCAAGCACCATTACTAGGGGCATAAAAAATGAGCCAAACCATTCTAAATGTTTCAAAGGATTAGCAGTTAAGCGACCAGCATCTTTAGCTGTATTATCTCCTAGTCTATAAGCCATCCAACCATGCATATATTCATGAGCCACAGCTGAAAAGACTAAAATCAGCACTTGATATATCGACAAATATACATTATCCATAAATAAAATAATCTTAAAATTGTTTATCGTTAATAAATTGTAACATAGCTTGATTAATTCTAAAAATACTGTTAGAGTAAAGGGGATTTAAAAAGATATAATTTACGAACTAAGACTATGGCCAAGAAATGCGACATGTGCGGACGCGGGTCAACTAAAGGTGCCAGCCGTTCCCACTCCAAAATCAAGACCTTGAAGAGACAAAATATCAACCTACAAAATCGGAACGTTGAAGGCATGTCCGTTAAGCTTTGTACGTCTTGCCTGAGAACTCTGGAAAAACCGAAAAGAGTTAAGGCTAAAAGAAAGCCAGCTCTTAAAGAAGGTGAAAAAAAGGCTCCAAAAACAGCTAGAACTAAGGCTAAAGCCAAAGCTAAGGCTTAAGTTTACCTATTCTCTATACTATCTAAAACCTTTTCCCTGCGGAAAGGGTTTTTTGGTTTAAAGACCTGGAGAATTATTATTAAAATAAAGTAATAAGCAGCTCCATAATACCAATTAAACCAAGTAACAGAAATAGCCGCCCAATCTGGTTTAGCTAAGATATTAGATATAGCAAAGATATATTCTAAAAGAAGATGAGCCGGATAAAACCAAAGTAGCCCAAGTGGCGACCAAATCAGGCTAGCTAAGATTGCTATTATTAAAGAACTCAAAAGCAGCGGAAAAGTCCATATTACCAACACGTTTGCCAAGGGAGCAATTAGTGATAGTTGTTGAAAGTTAATTAAGGCAATCGGTAAAATTACCAGTTGAGATACCATGGTTAAAACAATTAAATCGGTCATCATCTTCAAAAAGCGTTTAGCCCCTAAGCGCATTTTTAATTGAACAATTCTTTGATTTAACTTTTTTTCAGCCAACGGATAAAAATATATAATTCCTAAAAGAGCTAAAAATGATAATTGAAAACCTAAATCGTCTCTTAATAATTTTGGATTAAATAACAACATAGCGGAGGCTGAAAACACTAAAGCTCGCAACATAGAACTAAGACGACCCCCGCTAATAGCCGCAAAAGCTAGACCACCCATAATTGATGATCTAACCGCTGAAGCTGCTAATCCAGTAATTAAGGGATAAATTAATAAAAAAAAGTATACCGCCTGCCAAGTTCTTTTTCGAGTAAAACCAAGCGCCAAACAACAGCTAACTATCATAGCGCTCATAATAGTAATATGAGATCCAGAAATTGCTATCATATGACTTAATCCGATTCGAGCAAAAATATCAGAATCGGATGTTACCATGGTCCGGCGATAACCTAAAAGTAAGGCACTAGCCAGCCCTGCTTCAGGTTCTGGAAGGTTGGAATCTATTATACTTTTAATTTTTTTCTTCCCACTTAATACTATTTTATAAATACCCTGGGAAACACTGACATGCCCAGGAGATATTTCTATATTCGGATTATACATCACATAATATATACTATACCTTGCTAAATAAGCCTGATAATTAAAACCATCTACTTCAGGGGGCTTAAGAAGTTGGCCAGAAATTTGTAAATAATCACCATATTCATAAGCTGGATATAGATCAGTGGTAATTAATATTTTTTCCGATGTACAAATAGTTAAGCGGCGATTCGATATACCCACGTCCGCTTCCTCGCAAACCCGCCCAGTTATCACTACTTGATTATCTATCAGGTTAGTCAACTCTTTTTTATCAGTATCAAAAACTCCCGCCCTAAACCCAAGCAAAAAAATACTCAGCAAGAAAAGCAGGTTCAAACGATAAAGTATTTTAGCTGGGTTAAGTTTTGTCTTCTTCACAAAATACCATTACTTAAGTAATGGTATTTTAGAACAAACTATATGAATTTCAGCTTAAAATTATTTTTTAAGCCAGCGCAGATAAGCCTCTATAAAATCATCTATTTTACCATCTAAAACTGGATCGATATTACCAGTTTCGTAATCGCTCCTGTGGTCTTTAATCAGACGGTTGCCATATAAAAAATAGGAACGTATTTGTCTTCCCCACTCTGCTTTTTGGACATCACCCTTAAGTTTTTTTTCTTCGGCCTCCTTCTCTATAACAGCTTGCTGATAAAGTTTGGTCCGAAGTATTTTCATGGCATTTTCTTTGTTCTGATGCTGTGATCTCTCGCTTTGGCAGGCTACTGTTATGCCGGTCGGAATATGGACAACCCGCACAGCCGAGTCTGTAGTATTAACACTTTGGCCCCCAGGGCCACTAGAGCGATAAACATCAATCCTTAAATCCTCATCTTTAATCTCAATCACCTCAGCATCTTTTATCTCTGGAATTACCTCTACTAATGCGAAAGAGGTGTGCCGCGCACCATCGGCATCAAAAGGAGAATTACGAAGTAAACGATGTACGCCATTTTCGCTTTTTAAATAACCGTAAGCCCAAGCTCCTGATATACGCAACACCACGCTTTTTAAACCAGCTTCATTGCCGTAGCTACGATCCAATACCTCCACTTTAAATCCATGCTGTTCAGCATACCTTAGATACATTCTTTCCAGTATTTCTGTCCAATCCTGAGCATCTACTCCACCAGTGCCAGCATGAATTGATAATAAGGTGTTATCTCGGTCATGGCTTTCTGAAAAGAAAGATATAAATTCTAGAGCTGAAAACTTACCCTCAATCTCATTATATTTATTCTCTAGATCCGTCAGCATGTCTTCTACTGATCCGCTTTCTAATTGGGCTAAACGTGCCATTTCTAAAGTATCGGATATTTCTTTTTCTAATATATTCCATTCTTTAGTAGCCTTATCACGCTCCTCAGCCTCCTGGCCAATTTTTATAGCCTCCTCTCGATTATCCCAAAAGTCAGGAGCAGACATCATTAGGCGCAATTTATCTGATTGAGCTGATAATTTATCAATTTCCAAAAGCGACTTAGTTTTAAAAAATCGCTCGGCTAATTCTTCAATTTTCTTGATTAATGTTTCCATGTTTGGATTATAGCAAAGATTTATCAGACAAAAAATGCCCCACCAAGTGGCGGGACATTTTGGCTGACACAAATTGTTTTAACGCTTGCTCCATTGTGGGGCCTTGCGAGCTTTTCTGAGACCTGGCTTTTTTCTTTCAACCTGACGAGGATCTCTAGTTAGAAAACCATTAACTTTTAAAGCTTCTTTAGTATTAGGATCAAAGGCTAGAAGGGCGCGACTAATACCAAGTCGAACAGCTCCAATTTGACCTTGTTTACCGCCACCCTGAGCTAAAACTGAAAAATTAAAATCGCGAGCATGACCAGTAGCTTTCAAAGGATGGGCAATAAGATTAGCTCCTTCACCGGCAAAATACTGGTTGGCTTTTAAACCGTTAACCATAATTATTCCCTTGCCTCCCTCATAAAGACGAACCTTCGCAACGGATTGTTTACGACGACCAACCGCCTTAATGTATTTGCCACTAAACTGAGCAGTTTCATTAACAGAAAAATCATCTTCCTGCTCTTCTGGTTCAGCAGTTTCGACAAGTTCCTCCTCAACTGATTCTACCGCTTTTTCCTCCTTAAGTTTAGGAGTTTTAGGTTTTACAGTTTTTTCTTTTTTTTCCGCCATATCTTTAACCTTAGTCTTTTATAACTTTAAAATTATTTCTTGATGATAAGTCTTTTAAGCATACCTGTTCTTAAACGGGTAGGGGGAAGCATGTCTCTAACAGCTCGTCTTAATACTTCTCCAGGATCTTTAGCAAATACATCCTTCATGTTTTTACTTTTTAATCCCCCCAAATACCCGGAATAATGGTGATACTGTTTCTGATCTAGTTTCTGGCCAGTAAATTTCATTTTTACGGTATTTGATACTTCAACCACATCACCTAAATCGAGATAGGGTTGGTATTCTGGTTTATTTTTACCACGTAAGATAGTAGCAATTTTTGTGCCCAGACGTCCGACAGTTAAGCCGGTAGCATCAATCTTATGTAATTTTCTTTCAATCTTGGTCATAATAGTATCTACTCAATTAGACTAATTCGATCTGAACCATTTCTGCTCCATCACCGCGGCGATTCCCCAGTTTTGTGGTGCGAGTATAGCCTCCCGGTCTGGTCTTGTAGCGCACGCCCAAAACTTCCAAGGATTTCTTGACCGCATTTTTTTGTAATAAAACCTTAATCAAGCCGCGTCTGGCATGCAAATCACCGGCCTTCGAAGAGGTTATACTGCGCTCTACTAAAGAGCGAACAGCTGCCGCCTTAGCTTTAGTGGTTTTTACTTTTTCGTATAAAATGATGCTGGATGCCAGATTACGCAACATGAGTTCGCGCGGCGCTTTCTCTCGACCCAGGATTTTATTTTTATTTCTGTGACGCATACTTCAATACTATTTCTTAGCTTTTTTCTTATCTTTTTTAAGTTTCTTTTCATCATCCTCAACTTCTACAACTTCAATCTCTTCAGCATCTTTATTATCTACAACTTCCTCTTCTTTCACTTTGGGATCCTCTTCTTCGGAAATCTGATCTAAATCCATAAATGATTTATATTGATCAACCAGAATTTTAACTGCTTCCTTAAAAGCTTCTTCAGAAGTAATAGTCCCATCAGTCTTAACAGTCAAGCTAAGCTTATCCCAGTTAGTCATCTTTCCGACACGAGTATTTTCAACATTGATGCTAACTAAAATTACTGGTGAAAAAATTGAATCTATCTCAATATACCCAATTTCACGATTATCTTTCTTGGTTCCTTCGGCCATTCTATAACCCCTACCTTCTCTAACGGTAATTTCCATTTCTAGAGATCCAGCTTCATCGGTAATATGAGCTAAAACAAGGTCAGTATTCTTAATTTCAACTTGAGCATTCTTAACTATATCAGAGGCAGTAACAACTTTCTTTCCCTTTACTTTTAACTCTAATTTTACTTCTTCTTCGGTATGAATTTTTAAACGTAACTGCTTCAAATTAAGAATTAATTCTAAAACGTCTTCTTTAATATTAGGAAGAGCCATGAATTCATGGCTAGCTCCTTTAATTTTAACACCAATTACAGCCGCACCTGGAAGAGACGAAAGAAGAACGCGACGGAGCGAATTACCAAGAGTCATGCCATAACCAGGAAAAAGAGGTTCAACAGTAATAATGCCTTCTAAAGGCTGGCTACCCTCTTTGTATTCAATTTTTTTAGGCAAAGCGATGTTTTGCATAAAATTTTTATTCGCGCCGAACCGCCTAAAGCGACGGTCCAAACTTTATTTATTTTAATCCAAAAAAATACACTATCTTTTTACAC
>CAYUEO010000032.1:0-2171 GCA_964443755.1 uncultured Gammaproteobacteria bacterium
TACCGTATCATTTGCTGTAAAAAGCAAAAAAGCTGCATTAGTGAGTTTTTCACCTCGTATTAAATCTTTTTTTAAAAGAAAATTTAATGGAGATTCATTGATATTAACCCCATTTTCATTAATAGAATCAATAGTGGACTGAATTTTTTCAAACGAAATATCTTCTAATTTAAAATGATTATTGGTGTGATAATCCCAACTGGAATTAAATGTTTGTAAGTGCATGTTTACCACTTCACTAACACCAAGCAAATGATTGGCATTTGCCATCCTTTTAAAGTATCTGCCTCTATAAGAAACTGGCTTTAAGGGATATTCTTGTATGGTTAAAACCACCACATTTTTTTCTTCAATTACTACTATATCTACATCGGGTATAAGTGTTGGGGTAGTTTTTTGTTTAATTTCATTTATCCAGTTTTGTACGGTTTCTTCATTTAAGGTAGTGCCAACAATAGCACCATCATTGGAAACACCGATTAATACCTTTCCACCTTTGGCATTAGCAAAAGCCACTATGGTTTCTATAGCTTCATTACAAAAATTCGTTTTAAATTCTAATGTTGAACTTTCTCCTGCTGATATGGTATGTATTAAGTTAATCATTAAGTGGGGTTAAAATTAAAGAGAATTTTTTATATTTACCATGGGGTTTAATTGGTCTTCATTTTTAAAAGTGTGTAGCACAAACCTATTATCACTTAATCATCTAAATAAGTTAAGTTACCTTCTAACTCAGTTAGCAAAGCACCCCTATTGGTTAACCATCGGTTATCCCAAATACGCTGCACTTGTGCTTGGTATTCTTCAATAGGGGGGAAGAAAGTTTTGGTAACAGTTAGCTGATTAGTTGGTTGTAGTTTGTTCATAATTTAATATCTTCCGTTTTATTTTCCCAAGGGAAAGTGTTTTTATCAGATTTTACATTGATAAATTGACAAAATTTTTGGTAAGCATTCGACTCAGATAAATTAATCACTAATAAATCATTCGGTCTGTCTTTAAAGTAGTCAATAATTTCCTGATTACGTTTTTCATAATAAGTTATCAATTTCTCTTTATCATAAGGAGTATCATTATCTGTTAGTCCATATACGTGTTGTCTTATTTTATAAACCCATTCTTTGGAAACATAGTCAATTTTTTTCACTTCTTCCCAGGATACCATTTTTATATCTCCAAAGCGTTTTGCATGAAATTTTGTTAACGATTGATACCATTGTTCGGATGAATCTCGAACGGTTAAAATAAATTTGCTGTTGGGAAAATGTATATCTAACAATTTATAGGTATCTAAGAAGCTAAAAGGTACATCTTGAAAAACTTCTGCGGTTTTACAATAGTTTAGTAACGATTGATAATTTTCTGCTATACATTCTAGAGAAAGCAACTCTGCTTTTCGTTGATTACCAACTATGAAGCCTAGTTCTTTAAAAGCTTTTTCAAGCGAAGTAGTACCTGTTTTATTCGCTCCGATACAGAAAAATTTGGTTTTATTTTCAACCTTATTTTTTTGTAATTCAGTTTTAATTTTAGACTTTATTTTTTTTAGAATACTCATTTCTTTTTCAAAAGTATAGATTTCAACTCAAAATAGGGGGCTAATTTAAATAATAAGGACAATAAAAAATAATTAGTAATACCTAATGTAGCTCCTGATAATAAACGAATTATATCGGGATAGTTTATCAAAAACACTTTATCGATATAATAAATTAAACCTGCCGAAATAAAGCTAATAACTAATAGTAATGAAATGTCTTTTAGTTGACTAAATATAGGGTAGTTTATTAGTCTTCCAGAAAAATAGCCATTAAAAAACATTCCAGTTATGGATATGAACAATTGGCCAAACAAGAGTCCATAAATTCCCCAATTTATAACAACAATAACTACAGTTAGGATTAATATTTTTTTTATAATTGATAATTTAAGGTATAAATCACTTTTCCCCTTAACCGTTAAAATATTTAAATTATATGAGTTGATTGGGTGTAGCATTCCAGCAACACACAAAATTTGAAAATAAGGAACAGCAGGCAGCCATTTTTCGGTTAATAAAAAACGGAATAAGGGTGTGGCTAATACAGCCATAAAGAGTAATGTTGGTGCAACTAAAAAAACAGACATTTGCATCACTTTTTTATAGGCATTTTTTAATTTTTCATTAT
>CAYUEO010000032.1:2271-9390 GCA_964443755.1 uncultured Gammaproteobacteria bacterium
AAAAAAACAGACATTTGCATCACTTTTTTATAGGCATTTTTTAATTTTTCATTATCATCTTGTATTTTACTAAACAAAGGAAAAGTAACTTTGTTTAATACATTTCCTAGGCTGTTTATGGGTAGTTGACTAAAAGTCTTGGCTCTGTTATAGAAACCAACTTGCATAGGATCAAAAAACTTACCAATTACAATGGTATAAATATCTTTAAAAAGCGTATCCACAACTCCAGCAATGGTCATTTTATAACCAAATTTAAAGTGTTGTTTTATTTTTTCGGTTTTAAACCGTAATAATGGTTTCCAAGGTGAATACCACCATAGTTGCAAGGTATGGGCAGCTTCTTTAATAATGGCACTCCATACTAAACTCCAAACACCAAAGTTATTAAGTGCCAATATAACTCCAGTAGCACCACTAATAATTAAGGAAGGAATAGAAATGATAGTAAGTTGTTTAAAATTCATTGCTTTATTTAAGCGGGTGTTCTGCACTACAGATAAGGAGCTAATAACAAAAGTTAGGGAATAAACTCGAGCAATATCTGTTAATGGTGGTTGGTTATAAAAATTGGCAATAAAAGGAGCAGTAAAATAAACAATAGCATAAACCAATAGACTTATTCCCAAGTTAAAATAAAATACGGTTGAATAATCATCATCATCTACCTCTTTGGTTCTTATTAAAGAAAGCCCTAATCCACTATTCACTAAGGTATTGCCAATAGCAATAAAAACACCTAATAAAGCAATTAAACCAAATTCTTCGGGCAGTAAAATTCGGGCTAACACTATAGAAATAATAAAACCAATTCCTTGTGCACTCATTTGCTGGATAAAGGTCCAATACATTCCGGATAAAGCACTTTTTCTGAGAGACATGGCTTTTTTATGTATTTTGTAGTGTTAAACTATGATCTTAGGAGTTGATACGAAATAAAGTTTACAGAATTGACGCAGTAATTTTGTTTTTTTTCAAAGCGTAAATGAGGCTAATAGCCTTAGCTATTTAACGATTTTATAACGCAGAAAAAGGACAAAAGAACAAGCCAAAATGTATAGTTTATTTCGTATCAACTCCTTAGTTTAAATTTATTAATAAAGCTTCTTTTTTTAGATGGTTTATCATCACTATAATAGCCACCATAGCCACCATAGCCACCATAACCACCATAACCACCATAACCGTAGCCATAACCATAACTATATCCATATCCATAGCCTAATCGTTGTTCTTTTAAATCGTTTACAACAATACCAAGGTTAGTAATTTTTTTAGTGGTGTATAAATCATCTATGAGTTCTAAATGGTTTTTATAAGTGTAGAATTGTCTTACAACATATAAGTTAACATCTGTATATTGTGATAAAATCATAGCGTCAGAAACTAAGCCAATAGGAGGGGTGTCAATAATAATAACATCGTAATTTATAATGGCTTCATCAACAAACATTTTCATTCTGTCGGTTTCAATTAATTCAGAGGGGTTAGGAGGTACAGGACCAGAAGAAACAACATGAAGGTGTTCAAAATTAGTTGCTTGAATAACTTCGTTAAAGGTAACCGAACTAATTAAGTAATTAGATAAACCAACATCATTTTTTAAGTTAAAGTCGTTAAAAATTTTAGGACGTCTTAAATCAGCACCAATTAATAAAGTTTTTTTGCCCGACATGGCATAAGCATGTGCTAAATTAATAGAGCAGAACGTTTTTCCCTCGCCACTAATAGAAGAAGTAATTAAAATACAAAACGAGGTTTTTTCTTTTGTTAAGTAGTTAATATTGGTTCTTATCGTTCTAAAAGATTCGGCAACAATAGATTTTGGATTGTTGGCTAACACCAAATTTCCGGGTTGGTTTAAATGTCCAATACTTCCTATAATTGGGATGGAAGTAGTGTTTTCAATGTCACTTTTTTCAATAATTTTATTACTAGTTAAGAATAGGATGAGAATTAATAAAAATGGTAAAGAGAAAGCTAAGCCAAAATTTAAAAGATAAAAGTTGGCATTAAATGGCCCTACATAAGAAACCGTATATTCGCTTGCAGGTTCTAAAATTTTAGCTTTCGGTATGTTAGATGCTTGAGCTATAGAGGCTTCACTTCTTTTTTGGAGTAAATAATTGTAAAAATCATTATTGAGTTTATAAATTCGTTGAATTCTAACACTTTCAGATTCTGCTAATGGTAATCTGTCTAATTTAGATTCATTAAGCCCTAGTTCTTCAGAAAGTTGTTCAATATCGAAATTGATTTTATTAAGTCTTGAATTTAAGTTTTCAATTAAAATATTTTTTTTCATTTCAATTTGAAGCAACAACTTGCTAAAAGTTAGGCTGCTGTCGATAATAGAAAGTCTTAAAGCAGCTTTTCGGGCATACAACTCCGATAAATCGGAAATTATTCTATGTACAGGGTCTTGAATGGTAATTCCTAAAATAGGGGGGATTAACACTTGGTCTAGGTCTTCATTTAATTTTAAAAATTCTAGGGTAGATTCGTAATATCTTTTTTGAAACTTGGCTTCAATAAGTTGTTTTTCTATCTCAGTAGAGTTTGGAATTAGTTTGGTGGTATTAATCTCTAATTTTTCATCATTAATATTAAGTTTAAAATATTCGAGTGCATTTTCAATTTTAATTAAAGTATCAGCCACTTCTTTAAGTTGCTCATTAATAAAAACAAGGGTACTGGAAGAGGTTTCATTATTTTCTTCTATGCCATTGTAAATATACATGCGCATAAGCATATTTAAGTAATCAATTTCTTTTTCAATGGTAGGGCTACCAGCAGAGAGCTTTAAAATAGATGATTCAGCAGGATCTGTTTCAGCATAAAAGCTGACTTGTTTTACTTTAGAAAGGGAGTATAAATCATTTATTTTAAAAGCATATACATCGTCTATGTCTTTAGAGATAAATTCATCCGTTAATTCAATCTCAAAATCAACTTTAGGAAAACTTATTTTTTGTCCTACCCTATAGGTTTTAGCAGCTTCAATATCATCCTTTTTGGTGGATAAATGGAAATGATTTTTATCTTTAAATTTTAAGAAAAAAGTTGGTACACCTTGGTAATGAATAGTGGTGTCAATAACAATTTTAAAAGGAGAAGCTTTGTATAATTCGGTAGTTTTAATGTTGCCAATTTTGTAGTAAAATACATCAAAAGGTAAAGCATCAACCACTCTGTAGTTTAATGAGAAAGACTGTAACAATCCAATCTCATTAGAAAGGCGGCTTCTATTGCTTACTAATTCCATTCCTTTTATAAAAGATTCTTCTGTCCAAGCCGAATATTCATCTTTTAGTAATACTTTACTATAAGCACTGTATTGAGGCACACTATAACGTATCTGATAAAAACTAACAATGCTAGCAATAATAAAAGCAAAAAGAAATAAAAACCATTTTTTAAGTAGCCTAGCACCAAAAGCTTTTAAGTCAAAGCTTTCAATTATATTTTGTTCTTCTTTCTTGTTCATAATTTAGTTTACAGCCGACAAAAATAGTTTTTTATTCGTACTTAGGTGTTTAACTTAGTGTTTAATTAATATTTTTGTACCATAATATATAAACTCAATGAGTAAAAGAAATCTATTTTCTTCTTTATCAAAACAAGATAAGTTCATATCGCTTTTTATCATTAAAGCCATTGCATTGTATTTATTATGGTACATCCTTTACGATAATTGGTTAGTAAAGGATGGTTTGCTAGATAAATTTTTAATAGATCATTTAGTATCATCAACAAAATTAGTACTTAATTTTATTGGTTATGAAACATTTACATACTCTGATGCAGTTGGGGTAGATGGTACGCATGGTGTATTAATAGGAGTGCCATGTAATGGATTAGATTTGTTTGCATTGTTTACAGGTTTTGTAGCAATTTTTCCAGGTAAGCTAAAATATAAACTACTTTATATCCCTATTGGGATTTTAATTATTCATGTGGTAAACATACTAAGATTGGTAGCATTAGCATTAGTGGTAGTTTACCATCCTGATAGTTTACAATTTAACCATAAATATACCTTTACTATTGTGGTATATTTAATTGTTTTTGCAATGTGGGTGTTATGGGTTAAAAAGTTTTCTCAACGCACATGAATAAAACAGTTAAAATAAAAAAATACCTTGTTTTTTTTCTATTTGTAATAATTACTTATGTATTAGGATATATTAGAGAAGCAGTGTTTATTACTATAAATAGTGTGATAAATGAAGTGCCATTTCCATACAATAGAGCTTATATTACACCTCCTCCATTTTTATACAAACTTAGTATGAACCAACTTTTTATATTGAAATGGGTGTTAACATTGTTGTTTTTTTTATTGTTTTTACTCGTTGCTGTTAAAGTGATTCATTTTTTCTTCCGTAATAAGAAATACAATAAAATTATGATGGTATTTTTTGTTACTTTTTTTAGTTTGTCTTTGGTTTTTTATATCATTGGTTTTCTTTTCGATAACTTAAGTTTTTTTTACCCAATTTCTCGTTTTTTCGCAGGATTAGTTCAAGATCCTTTTCCCATTTATTTGTTTTTAGTGTTGTTTTTTTATACCAATAATGTTTATAAAGCTTAAGTATTAATACGATTCATCTTTCAGTATATATACGTAAATTAAAAAAAAATCAAATTAAACAGCTTATTATTACAACCTTTTACCTTAGATTTGCGTAATATGACTGTACTAAAAAAACAATTATGAAAAAAATTAACATCCTTATTTTTATACCAACATTAATCTTGTCAATGGGTTTAATGGCTCAAACTGGTCCGGCAGGGGTTGGCAATTCAACTAATAATTATTTATGGTTGGATGCAACGGATTATTTATTTACAAATTCTAATGGAGATCAAATATCAACTTGGACCGATAAATCAGGTAACGGAAATAATTTTTCTCAAGGTTCTTCGAGTTTACAACCCAAGTTTTATAACTATACTTTTCCAACAATAAGATTTGATGGCAGTAATGATTATATGCTAAGAGGAAGTATGACTGGAGCTAACGCTAATACGCAAACTAGAATAATAGTGGCACAAACTGCTGCTACGGGTTTTATATTTACGTCTGCTTATTCGGAACACAATTCTTTATTAGAAACATGGTCAGGTGGTGGAGCATTTAACTCTAGAGTATTTAATTCTTCTAATTCAGCAAGAGTGGTAAGTAACCCTCAAACAGGAAATCCACAAATATGGGCATTTACTTGGGATGGACAAAGTTCAAATCAAATAACAGGATACTCTGACAATAACAGTTCAGGTACAACAGGTACTGCACAAAATACAGCTAGTGGGAATTGGCGTAATGTTTTAGGTGCAAGAACAAATTATTCAAATAACTATAATGGTGATATTTATGAAATAATTAATTATAATAAAGTATTAAATAGTGCTGAAAGAAACATAGTAGATAATTACTTATCAACTAAATATAGCATAGCCATAACTAATGATTTTTATGCTTATGATGCTTCGCATGGAAATGAATTGTTTGGTATAGGACAAGAAGCTGACGGGAGTAATCTAATAGCTCAAGGTACAGGTATTGTAGAATTTAGTAATGCATCAGCTTTGTCAAATGGTAGTTATTTATTATCAGGACATAATAACAATTCATTAACATTAACTACTAATGATGTTCCTGCTAGTATTTCAGGAGGTTCTAGAGTTAGAAGAGTTTGGCGTGCAGATGTTACGGGTACTGTCGGTACTGTTGATGTGGTAGTAGATGTAAGCTCTTTAACATTAGCTCTGGGTCAATATTACTTATTAGTAGAATCCAACAATGGTGTATTTAATGACGGAGGAGTAGTAACTTACGGTCCTTTTGCCGATGTAGGTGGGCTGGTTACTTTTTCAGGGGTTGTATATGCTCCAGGCGATTATTATTCTATAGCAACTGGAGTTCAAAATAATATATTTTCTGTTAAAACAGGATATTGGGATGTAGGATCAACTTGGAGTTGTAATTGTGTGCCGGGAGCTAGTGATGATGCAACGATTTCTACTGGACATACTGTTACTACAAGAGCAATAGAATCGGTGCAAGACATTACGGTTAATGGCTTGCTTAGGACAGATGCTATACAAGGGTTTGATGTATATGGAGACTATACTATCAATGGTAATGCACTACATAAAGTAATATCATTTTTAGGTAGCAGTTTACAAACTATTACGAATAATTCAGCCAATACCATCGACTTTGTTAATTTGAGAATTAATAACTCAAATAACGTATCGATTACTGCTGGTAATTTTGAGGTATTAAATTCAATTAAAGTAATAGGTGGACAATTACAAAATAATGGTGGTACTTTTACCATCTTATCTTCATCAACAAGAACAGCGGTTATACATCCTGGAGCATCAAATGCATTTAGTGGGAGTTTTATCATTAAAAGATATGTTTCTACTAGAAGTGCGAATTGGGCTGATTTAAGCTCTCCTGTAACCAATCAAACATTAGGAGAATGGGATTCAGACCCAACAGGAACTATTTCTGAGTTGTTTATGTCTGATGTTAATGGAATTGATGGTAGAGTAGGGAATCCGGGTGATTTCTATTCGGTTTATGAATATAATGAAAATACGCAAGCTTATGTAGCAATTACAGATACATTTGTAGCACTTGAAGTAGCAAGAGGCTATGAAATATGGTTAGGAGATGATTTGAATACCTTTAATGCTAAAGCATTTGATTCAAGAGGTACACCAAATTCAGGAAATGTAGCTATTTCTGTTGCTAACAGTTGGAACCTTGTTGGGAATCCTTATCAAGCTTGGATAAATTGGAGTGGTTTAACCAAACCTACACTTCAAAGTACTTACTATATCTATAATACAAATAATGGCAACTTTGATGCTAAAACATCGGGTTCTATCCCACCACATCAAGGTTTTTGGGTGGAAAGTATTGGAGCAGGTATGTTAACTTTTTCAGAATCTTCTAAATCATTTACTAGTTCAAGTACATTTTGGAGAAATACTAATGATGAAATTACTTTTCCTTCTATTGATGATCAAAATATGATGAATGAAGGAGAAGAACCTTATGTTTTTACTGAAGTAATAGTAAAAGTATCAAGTGAAATGAAT
>CAYUEO010000033.1:0-8939 GCA_964443755.1 uncultured Gammaproteobacteria bacterium
CAAAATAATATGGAAAACAAACACAACGCTAAATACGCCTTTTACTACCTACTATCTTTAGTGGCCCTAATCTTTACCGCTTTGTCGGTTGGAATAGTGGCGTTTAATATTATTGATAAGACGGTAGTTGATGCTTTAATGAGTTATCGTTCAGTCGGAGATGGTTCTTTGAAGTTCGCTATTTCGGCCCTATTAATTGCGGCGCCGATTTTTTATGTGTTGTCTCTACTAATTAACAAAGGTATAAAAAATGGTGAATTAGATAAGGAATCGCCGCTGAGGCGCTGGCTCACCTATTTTATTTTACTCGTGTCTTCACTGATTATTTTAGGAGCCTTTATTGGCGTAATAAATAATTTTTTATCTGGAGAGCTGACTATCCGTTTTGCCTTGAAAGCTTTAACAGTTCTAGTTATTTCTGGCACAACTTTTAGTTATTACCTGTACGAAGCTAAGCGAGCGACAGCCGGTCAAAAAGATATGGTGGTGACAATTTTTGGCTGGGTCTCCTTAGCCGTAGTGGTAGCAGCGTTTATTGCTGCGTGGTTTTTTGTAGAATCTCCGGTTATGGCCAGACAACGTCGTTTGGATGATACTTTGGTTAATAATATGCGGATGATTGAAAATGCGGTTAACGATTATTATAGCCGTAACGGTGAATTGCCAGCTAGTCTCAATGACCTTGAATCAAGTTCTATGTATTTAAATAATGAGTCTCTAGTTGACCCGGAGACAGCTCAACCGATAGAGTATAAATTATTGGCAGCTGATAAGTATGAATTGTGTGCTACTTTTAGATTAGATAGTCAAACAGGAAATAATCGTTCTTACTATATAGGTGACAGTAAGCAACACGCTTCTGGATACCAATGCTTGCCAGGCGAGCTATATGCGCTTGATGTCAAAGGAAGATTGCTTGACTAAGTAGTTAGCGCTTGAGGCGCAATTTTATGATTGAAGTTACTACAGAAAAATTTTCCGGGCCATTAGGACTTTTGCTATCACTTATTGAAAGTGAAGAGATGGATATTACTGAGATTTCTTTGGCTAAAATAGCCGATGAGTATGTTAAGCACTTACGGGAAGCAAGCGATATTAATCCGGAGGAGATGGCAGATTTTTTAGTAGTGGCCGCTAAGTTATTGTATATCAAGTCTAAAGCTTTATTGCCTTATTTATATACCGACGAAGAAGAGGAAGAGATAGATGATTTGGAAAGACAGCTGAGGATGTATAAGGAATTTATTACCGCCAGTCAAAAGGTAAAAGAAATTATTATTTCAGGGCGCTGGCTATATGTTCCTCCTCTAAATAAAAATCGTCGCCAACAGTTTAATTTGCCGGCTTTTTCTCCGCCAGCTAAATTAACTTCAGAAATATTGCGCGACAAGTTTTTGGCGCTAGTAGCTTTGATTGAAAAGTCTAGAGAAAAACCACTTGAAGAAAAGTCTCTTGATGCTCAGGTTAATATTGAAGAAAAAATTGGCATGATAAAAAGAATGCTGTTAGGCAAGATTAAGGTGAATTTTACACGACTACTTTCTTCAAGCACTTCCCGAACCGAGATTATTGTTAGCTTTTTAGCAGTTCTAGAGTTAGCTAAACAACGAGAATTATTCTTTGAGCAAACTGAGCTATTTAGTGAAATTCATATAAGTAGGCAACAAAACTAATATGTCATTAAAATCACAAATTGAATCTTTATTGTTTATTTCTATTAAACCGATGGGCGCAAAAGAGATATCTGGTTTTATTAAGGCTAAACCTGAAGAACTAGAAGCGGCCTTAGGAGAGTTGGAGGCGGATTATTTATCAGCGGAAAGAGGGCTGGCTTTAGTTAAGAATAATGATCGTTACCAATTAACCACAGCGGCTGATAATTCCGAGTTAGTTAAGAAATTTTTGCAAGATGAAACTAGCGGGGAACTCTCACAGCCTAGTTTAGAGGCGCTGACAATTATTGCCTATCGCGGCCCAATTTCTAAATTAGAGCTTGACCGTATTCGGGGTGTTAATTGTAGTTTAATAGTGAGAAATCTTTTACTACGCGGCTTGATTGAGGAGAAGATGTTAAAAAATACCAACGACTACCATTATACGGTTACTCACGAGTTTATTCGTTGGCTTGGTTTAAATGGCGTTAACTCACTACCAGAATACGAATCTTTAAATAAATTATCCCTGAATCCTACTGATCCGGCTACATCGGCGCACGTATCAGATGAAGGATCTAAAGTAACAGAATAAATACATGATTTGGCTAGCTGTTCTTAATATCGTTTTTGTTTTATTTTTCGGGTTCTCTGAGTTCCCGGCAGTAGTTAGTTCAAATACGGTTATGATAAATCTTAAGCCAGGTTCACCACTTGCGCCTTGGGAGAAGGACAGCACTAAGCGTGCTGCGGTTTTAGCGGCTGATGATAGATATTTTCTATTCTTAAATAGATCCGATGAGATCCAACCAATAGCCAGTATTACCAAGCTGATGACTGCTTTGGTGTTTTTAGAAAATAATCCAGGTTGGGATACTGTTTATAAAATTAGCCCAGAAGATAATATTGTCGGCGGCAAGGTTAATCTTTTTTTAGGAGAAATTATTAATTTAAAAGATCTTTTTTATACTAGCTTAATAGCTTCTGATAACGGAGCAACGATAGCTTTAGTTCATGCGACAGGATTAAGCGAGGAGGAGTTTGTAGTTAAAATGAACATTAAAGCAGGAAAATTGGGGCTTGAAAATACCAAATTTTCCGATCCGATTGGTTTGAGTCCAGAAAATATTTCCACAGCTCGCGAAGTAGCTTTACTAGCTAAAGAAGCCTTTGAAAAAAAAGAAATTAGGGAAGCAACAGCTAAAAAGGATTATAGTTTTGAAACTATTAATGGACGGGAAAAGTATATTGAATCTACTGACGATTTGCTTTTTAAAAATACTTCTGACTCCTTAGAAATTTTAGGGGGTAAAACTGGTTTTATTGAAGAGGCGGGCTATTGTTATGTGGGCTATATGCGCAGTCCTAATGGCAACACAGTTATTTCGGTAGTTCTAGGATCTGAAGATCGCAGTGAACGATTTAAAGCTAGTAGGGATTTAGCTGATTGGGCTTTTAGTTATTATGATTGGTCCGGTCAGCAGATTCAGCAAAATAGACCGTAAGTTTTTTTAATTTTTTTTTAAAACTTTCTCCAATGTATAATAGTTTAAAATCATCAGCTCAGAAAAATTATCCCCGTTTATATATTTTTTGCGAGCAATATAAATCTATCTTTAAATATGGGTTTGCTGGTGGTCTAGCGACCGCAGTTGATTTAGTGGCGTTATATATATTTCATGAGTTATGGGGGCTTAGTATTATTGTTGCCACTACGGCTGCTTTTCTGGTAGCATTTTTAATAAGCTTCAGCCTACAAAAATATTGGACATTTCGTGATAAAAGTCAGGACAGGTTGGCCGGTCAATTGACAATTTACTTAGCTAATGGCTTAATAGGTCTTTACCTGAATGGATTTCTGATGCATATTTTGGTTGAGAATTTTGGCCTTTGGTATTTAGGTTCCCAGATATTAGTTAATTTATTAATTGCTGTGCAAAATTATTTAGTTTATCGGTTTATTGTTTTTAAAAAGAAAAATCATGAAACTGTCAGTTAATAAAAACAGACTGAAAGAGCCGCCGGAGATGTGGTTGAGACATGCTGGTTATGCTTTTATTCCTGAAAGAGAAAATGGACAGGCTAGTTTTGCGCGTCGACTGAGTCGTGATTTTTATCCCCGATTTCATATTTATTTTACTGAATCCGGGTCTGGCTCAGAAAGCGTTGTGACATTTAATTTACACTTGGATCAAAAAAGGCCCGGTTATGTTGGATTTAGTCGACATAATGCTGAATATGACGGAGAAGTGGTAGAAAAGGAAATGGAAAGATTAAAAAGTTTTTTATTACCAGATTTTTTTATTTAAGTTATGTCTGAGATTGAGGAAATAAAATCTAGACTGGATATTGTTGATGTGATTCGGGAATATATGCCAGTGAAGGCAGCCGGAGCCAGCTTTCAGGCCCTTTGTCCTTTTCATAACGAAAAATCACCATCTTTTACAATTTCTCCCGACAAACAAGTTTGGCATTGTTTTGGTTGCGGTAGAGGAGGGGATGTTTTTTCATTTGTGATGGAGAAAGAATCTTTAAATTTTTTGGAAGCCTTAAGACTGTTGGCTAAAAAAGCTGGTGTCACTTTAACACAACAAAACAAAGAAAATTATTCCGAAAAGAACAGACTGTTTGATTTAATGGAGTTGGCGGGTAAATATTATGCTCACATACTTGGAACGGAAGCTGGACGAGATTTTCGTGCTTATCTTAAAGAACGCGGTCTTAACGAGGAAACTATATCAGAGTGGCAGATAGGCTGTAGCCAAGATAGCTGGGACAGTGTTTATAAATTTTTAAAAACCCGCCCTCTAGAAGGAAATAAATTTACTGATACAGAAATTAGTTTGGCTGGTTTGGTGATAGCTAAAAATCGGGCTTTTTATGATCGTTTTAGAGATCGGATTATGTTTCCTATTTGGGATGCGAGCAATAATCTGATTGCTTTTACGGCGCGAGTTAATCCTAATAAAGAAAAAACAGAAAAGCTTGGTAAGTATATTAATAGTCCGCAAAGTAAAATTTATGATAAAAGTCGCGTGTTATTTGGTTTAAATAAGGCCAAGCAGGCGATTAGAGATGAAGATTTGGCTATTGTGGTTGAGGGCCAGATGGATGTCATATCTTGTCACCAACACGGCTTTAAAAATGTGGTTGCTTCTTCAGGGACAGCGCTGACCACAGAGCAGGTAATGCTAATAAAGCGGTTTACCAGTAATGTAGCATTACTGTTTGATATGGATCAGGCCGGCCAACTCGCAGCTGATCGTGGTATTAAAGCGGTCTTGTCTCAAGAGATGAATTTAAAAATTATCATCTTAAGTTCCGGAAAAGATCCAGCTGATGCCCTAAGAGCTAACCCGGAGGATTTTAAAAAAGCGGTCGAATCAGCTAAGCCGATGTTGGAATATTATTTTGAGAAAACAATTTTTGGCCTGGATTTATCTAGCATGGATAATAAGCGCTTAGTTAGATCAAAAATGTTTCCGATGATTGATTTAGTGGTCAACAAGACAGAGCAGGGCTTTTGGTTAAAGAGAATGAGTGAAGAATTAAGTTTCTTTGAGGCCGATACTAGAGAGGAATTTTTGAAGTGGCAAAATAAATATGGCGTATTAGCTAAAGAGGGTAACCAGTCCGATGCCAGTTTAGAAAAGGATACCTTGCCAGAACTTAGCCGAGAAGATAAGTTAGCTGAAAGAATGCTGGCGCTTACTTGTAAATTTCCTGAACTTATTAATTATGTCAGCAGCAATCTAGAGTCTGAAAACATTAGCTCTCCTGCTCTAGCTTGGTTTTACAAGAAGCTAATTATCTACTATAATAAATTTGCATCTTTAGATTATCAAGAATTTCGTAATTATTTGAGTGAAGAGGCGGAATATGCAAAATTATTAGATAAATTAGTCCTTTTAGGAGAGAAGGATTTTTATTTTTTTGAGCCTGACCAGTCTAAGGCGGAAATGATAAATATATTGTCGGAATTAAAAAGAAGCAGTAAGCAAAAGGAAATATTAGCCTTGCAAAAGGCAATTTCTCAAGCGGAAAAAGATGGTCGAACTACAGACCTGACTAAGCTCATGGACGATTTAAAAAATTTAACAGCCGGCTAAAATCCGGGTATATATGGCTAAAACTAAAACTACAACCAAAAAGAAAGCCAAGCCTGTTAGCCTGGCTGTGTCGAAAAAAAAGACCGGTTCTACTATAAAAGCTAAATCGGTAAAACCTAAGTCGACTAAAATAAAGAAGACGGCCGGTAAGCCGGTCAAGCGCGTGACACCGGCCAAGCGCTCGGCCTCTAATCGGCAAATTATTAAACCGACGGAAGAGCAAATTAAGAGATTAATTGATAAGGGGCGTTTGCGAGGTTTTGTCACCGAAACCGAGTTGTTATATCTTTTTCCTGAGGTGGAAGAATATGTTTATGATTTCGATGTATTTTTAGGAGATCTGCAAAAAAGTGGTGTCAAAATAATGGAAGACTCAGGTCGGATTTTAGATACCGCCGAAAAGAAAGCCGCTGAGCCGCCCTTAACCGGACGAGCTTTAGCACACCAAAATGCTTTAAATATAGATTTGTCAAAACTTAGCGCCGACTCTATTCAAATGTATTTGAAAGAAATCGGAAAAGTTCCTCTCTTAAGCGGCGAAGAAGAAGTCGAGTTAGCTAAGCGAAAAGAAAAGGGAGATAAAGAGGCGGAAAAAAGAATTATTGAGGCTAATTTGCGCTTAGTTGTTTCTATTGCAAAAAAATTTGCTGGTGCTAAAGGTATGAGCTTATTAGACTTGATTCAAGAAGGTAATATTGGATTATTTAGAGCAGTAGAAAAATTTGAACATCGCAAAGGTTTTAAATTTTCTACTTATGCTACTTGGTGGATACGTCAGGCTATTACTCGCGCTTTAGCCGATCAATCTCGAACTATCCGTATTCCGGTCCATATGGTGGAAACTATTAATAAGTTTCAACAAATTCAGAGAAACTTGATTCAGGAATTGGGTCGTGAACCTTTGGCGGATGAAATTGCAGCTGAGATGGGAGAGGAGCTAGAAAAAGTGCGCTATATCATGAAAATATCTCAGGACACAATTTCATTAGAAACCACAATTGGTGATGATGATGAAGATTCTACCTTAGAGGACTTTATTGAGGATGTTAAAAACGTCACACCGGACAGGGCTGCCGCTCTTCAGCTGTTAAAAGATTATGTTAAAGGAATAGTGGCGCAATTATCTCCGCGTGAACAAAAGATTTTAGAAATGCGTTTTGGCTTGATTGATGGCGTAGCTCATACCTTAGAAGAAGTCGGCCAAGAGTTTGAGGTTACTCGAGAACGTATTCGTCAAATTGAATCTAAGGCGTTAGAAAAAATTCGGAAGTTTAAAGGCTTGGAGAAATTAAGAGACTATTGATTCCTAGTTAAATACTCATATGCCTAAAAGAAAGATTAAAAAACGATGGTGGTTCATAGCGGCAGCTATTTTAGCCATCGTTATTTTTGTATTTTGGATAAATAGTAAAAAGCCTCAGGCGGAATATACAAGCGTGGCAGCAAAAAGAGGTGAATTAATACAAACCGTTAGTGAAACTGGGACCGTCAAGCCAATTAAACGCTTAGAGTTAAATTTCCCTCAAAGCGGTAAGATCAGTAAAATTGAGACTAAGGTTGGTGATTTAGTAGTTAAAGATCAGATTCTGGCTACGCTTGATGACAGCTCTCTTATTATTCGTTTACAAGAAGCTCAGGCTAGTTTACAAGCAGCCCAAGCTAATAAAAATAAATTAGTTAGTGGCGCTACTGGAGCCGAAAAAGCTGTTTTAGAAGCTCAAGTTCGTCAAGCTAAATCAGCTTATGAGGGGGCAGTTAGTGATTATGATAAGACGCGACAAACAGCGGCTGAGAATGTTTCTCAAGCAGAAAAAAAACTTAGCGATCTTAAAGATAAAAGCGAAGCCACTCCAACTTCTTTAGAACAAGCAGTTGCAATTGCTAAACTTAATTTAGATAGTGGTACGGCTAATTATCAACAAGCTTTAAAAAATAGTGAAAATGTTTTTCTTAATGCGGCCGAATATAATTTAGTTGTAGCCGGGACGGCTCTTGATAAAATACGTAGTCTCTTAGATGACGATGATCTAGAAAATGTTTATAGCGTACGAGACACTCGTTACCGTTCTTTATCTAGTCAATATTATGATGAGGCCGTAGACTTGCAAGATAATGTGCAGGCAGTTTTAGATACAGTCAAATTATCCGGAACCGAGACGGGGTATAATAATTTACACACTAGTCTGAGTGGTTATTTAAATAAGGTGTTTACTAATTTGAATACTGTCTATAGTGGCCTAGAAAATAGCGTCACCTCGTCTTCTTTCTCGCAGGCTGAGCTCGATGCTTACAAGACTTCAATAAACGCTCAAATCAGCGCTGTAAACAGTAGTATTAGTTCTCAGCAATCAACCAAAAATAATCTTGATAGTGCTTTTTTGAATTATAAGAATAATACTGCCTCATTAACCCAAGCGCTTCGTCAAGCTGAAATTAATCTTAGTGATGGTCTGTTAGTAGCCGAGAATGCTTTAGCATCTGCAAAATTGTTAGCCGATAAACAAGTAGCAGGTGCAAAATCAGCTATGGATGGCGCTAAAGAAAGCTGGGGGGTAGCTGATAGACAGCTAGCCAAGCTAACTGCCGGTGCACGTAGCGAAGATCTTAGTTTAGCTGATGCTCAAATCAATCAGGCTCAGGCTAATTTAGATTTATTATCTAAGCAATTAGAAGACAGCCAGCTTAAAGCCCCGATTAATGGACAAATTATTGGTGTTAATTATGAGGCCGGTGAACAGTTTAGCGCTGCTAAATCGGTGTTTACCATGTTAACAGAAAACAACTTTGAAATTGAGGTTGATATTTCTGAAACGGAAATTGCGAAAGTAAAAGTTGGTGATACGGCTATAGTTACTTTTGATGCTTTAGGAGAGAATAGAGAATTTAGTGGTAGTGTTTACTCTATTGAGCCTAGCGCTACAGTTATTCAAGGAGTTATATACTATAAAGCTAAAATTGCTCTCGATCCGAATGAAACAAACGGTCAAGATATTAGCGCTATTATCAAACCAGAAATGACGGCTAACGTTTTGGTGATGACTGAAAAGAAAGATAATGTCTTAATTATTCCAAGCCGAGCGGTGGTCGATAGAAATGGCCAAGGAAAAATAGTTCGAATTTTAGAAGGAGAAACGATCCGGGAAGTTCAGGTTACTCTGGGGCTTAGTGGTGACGACGG
>CAYUEO010000034.1:0-8686 GCA_964443755.1 uncultured Gammaproteobacteria bacterium
CGGATGATAGAACCTTACCAACTTTGGCAAAAGCTTCACCTAGAGTCTGATCAGTTGTCTTGAAATTCAAGCCACCGATAAATAATTTTTTCATTTTTTTTTGACACTAATTACTTTTAAACGTAAGACGACCTTTTTTTAAAAAAAGAGCGGATGGTCCGCTCTTTTTTGAAAATTGCTTACCTGCCTACATTTTACCGTTAATACATTAGGCCGTCAATAGAGGGTAACTAGGAGACAATTAATTTAACACCAGGACTCATAGATGAGGAAATACTGATGTTTTTAATAAAGGTGCCCTTAGCTGAAGCGGGTTTTGACTTCTTTATAGTATCAAGAAGAGTGGCGTAATTTTCTAACAATTTCTGATCATCAAAACTCATTTTGCCAATTACCGTGTGAATATTGGCAGTATCATCATTTTTAAAGCTAATTTTACCCTTTTTAAGCTCTTGAACAGTTTTAGCTGGGCTAGTAGTAACTGTATCATTCTTAGGGGAGGGCATTAGACCACGGGTACCAAGAATCTTAGCTATCATAGCAAGATTTTTCATCATAGAAGGTTCGGCAATTGCTACTTGGAAATCTGTTTTTTCAGTTTTTTTAATCTCTTTCACCAGGTCTTCGCCACCAACAAAATCAGCGCCAGCTTCTTTAACCTCTTTTTCATTTTCTGGGGATACGAAAGCTGCTACCTTGATAGTTTTACCTGTACCGTGAGGCAAACTTACTGCTGATCTAACCTGCTGATCACCTTTTTTAGTATTAATACCTAGACGAAAATGAATTTCTACCGAAGCATCAAACTTCGCTTTTGTTAACTGTCTAACTATACCTATAGCCTCTGCGGGAGCATAGGCCTTCATAGGATCGTAGATAGTTGAAGCATCAATCTTTTTCGATTTTTCTACCTGTTCTTTTTTTTCTGCAGCCATATTTTTTTCGTGGTAAACGTTATTTAATAAATAACTCCCACAATAATTATAATTATTTAATTTCAACACCCATTTGACGGGCAGTGCCGGCAATAATTTTTTTCGCAGCTTCCATGTCGTCGGTATTTAAATCAGGCATCTTAGTTTTAGCAATTTCTTCCAGTTGAGCATTGCTGATTTTACCTATTTTTTCGGTTAACGGTTTACCTGAGCCTTTCTTGATTCCAGCCGCTTTTTTAATTAATTCCGCTGCTGGTGGGGTTTTTAGGATGAAATCATAACTTCTGTCCTCATAGACAGTAATTTCTACCGGGATGATATTACCCATCTGGTCTTTAGTCTTGTCGTTAAATTGTTTACAAAACTCCGCGATATTTAAACCATGTTGACCTAAAGCTGGACCAACTGGTGGCGCTGGATTAGCTTGTCCGCCGGGAATCTGTAACTTAATCTTGGTTTTTATCTTTTTTGCCATATTATTCTTAAAATCTGGAAAGCGTAGAAGCTCCGCCCGCCGTTAATTACTATTTGAAATTATAATTTTGTAATCTGCAAGAAGTCTAGTTCAACTGGCGTTTCGCGTCCAAACATAGAAACGGAAACTTTGATTTTGCCCTTTGCTTCATCAACAGCTGTAACTTTACCTTCCATGTTTTTAAACGGACCCTCGTTAATTCGAACAGGGGTACCCTCAGAAACATCAATTTGGAACTTAGGTTCTTCAACGCCCATTCTTTTCTGCAATGATTTAACTTCAGTTTCGCTAATTGGTGTAGGTATGGTGCCAGTACCAATAAAACCGGTGACGTTCGGAGTATTTCTCACAATATACCAAGACTCATCAGTTACTTCCATTTCTACTAAAATATAACCGGGAAAGATCTTTTCTTCGGTTACTTTGCGCTTACCATTTTTTATCTTAATCTTTTTCTCGGTTGGAATAAGAATATTAAAAATCTTATCCTCCATATCCAGAGACTCTACGCGCTGCTTAAGGTTTTGAGTGACGTTTTCTTCGTAACCGGAATAAGTATGAATTACATACCATCTCCGGCCTTGATTTAGGAGTTGCTTGGCCATATGACTTAAGAACTATTAATCTAACGAGTTATTAGTAGTTGAAGGCCTTCAGTGAAGCCATAATCCAGCACGCCCAAAAAAACAGCGACAGCTAAACTGATGCCGATAACAAGCATGGTGTAATTATAAGTTTCCTTTTTAGTCGGCCAGGTTACTTTTTTCATTTCAGCTGCCGACTCAGCGATGTACTTTGTAAACTTGTTCATATATACCGAGGTATTTAAAAATAGCCTCTCGGCCACTTATGATCAAATAATACATAATATAACATTGGCTGTCAAGTATATTTTAGGGCTCACTATCTATTGGAATTAGTTGCTTTTTAGCTGTAGACGGGCTACAATATTTATGACAATTTCAATAAATCGTTATTTATGGTTAGCCCAAATCTATTCAGAAAAACTGAAGATGCGATTCCTTTAGAAATCAATGATAAAGGTAAAAAGCTTTTTCAGATTATCTACAGCGAACAAACACAAAGCGGCGTCAAGGAAGATCACACACCACGAATTCGAGTATCAGCTTTGATTTCTCGATTGTCTTTTTTTTACGAAAAAATTAGAAATGCTATTGATTACGATGAAGAGCATTTGTTAAGAAAAAACGCGATTCATCGCATTTTGCGCCGTCAAATGATTATTGAGGGGGCGGTTTTACAAACAGATGCTCGTCAGATTGCCGAACATCTTCTGGTAGAATTAATCAGAGGTAGTTATTTGCCAAATAATGAGCTACCTGAGACAAAAATTAATGAAGTGGAGCTTAAGTTGGCTAAGTACATCAAGCTCAAAGAAGAATTATCTGTCAAAATGTCAGCTAACTGGAGTTTGGACGGAGACATAAATGAAGCCAAGGAAACTATTCAGAAAAAAAACTCTTTAACATCATGGCTGATAACTTTAGCGGCCTGTGAAATTGAGGAACATTTAGCTCCTGATCGGGTTAAGCAAACTATCGTTGACAACCTCTATTCTATTCTTTCAAAAAAAATAGAATTGCCGATTGACTTGCCGTATGAAGCAGATAAGGAAATTCAAATTTATTTGAGCATAGGCCGTAAGTACTTGAAGTTTGATGAAGATATGCTCAGCTTCATCCTATTTAAATATTATAACGCCGGCTGGGTAGATATAACTGACAGTTCTGAGTCGATAATAAAGATTTCTGATAGTCTAGATAATTTACGACAGGTTATTGGCACTCAACTAAATCATCCTTTAACTCGTCAGCTAGATAGAATTGTACGTCGCTACTCTTTATATTTTTATATTTTTTCTGAAACCATAGCTATTGACCCTACTAAAGTTTACGCTGATTTTCAAAAGAGTGAAAAAAATTTAGTTTCTGCAGTCTCTAAAGTGTGTAACCAAAAAT
Organism: uncultured Gammaproteobacteria bacterium; assembly: GCA_964443755.1. Classification (GTDB taxonomy): domain Bacteria; phylum Patescibacteriota; class Patescibacteriia; order Patescibacteriales; family UBA12465; genus UBA12465. Next base: position 3,390 of record CAYUEO010000034.1, read on the forward strand.
ATGCCCGCTCAAAAAGACGTCTTTGGAGAGCGGCTATTAGAAGTATAATTTATATTTTTTTAACAAAGTCTGTTTTTGTTTTTTTGATTGAAGTCCCGGCTATTCGTCTGTTTAATGAACCGCTCAATCCGGTATCGTTAGCGATAAACGTGGCTTTTCCAGCCGTACTGCTATTTATAATAGTATTTTTGACTCGTAAGCCCGGTGAGGATAATACCAAAATGATTATTGATGGAATAAAAGAAATAACCCTTGAAACATCGAAAGAATCATCCCCAATAGTTTTGCGACAACCCCCTAGTCGGACCTGGACTAAAGATTGGGTATTTAAGCTTATTTACGGTGTCGGATTTCTAATATCGATGTACTTTATAATTAAAGGGCTGACTTATATAAATTTCAATTGGGTTAGTATTACTATATTCTTATTTTTCTTAGCTTTTGTCAGTTTTTTCAGCGTCAGAATAACTAAGGGTCTTAAAGAACTAACCGTAGTAGAACGTCGGGAAAATATTTTTACTCTGTTGCTTGATTTATTCTACATGCCCATTATTATGGCGGGGCGTTGGTTATCAGGAAAGTTTTCCAAGATTAACGTATTTATATTTTTGTTTGACTTCGTAATTGAAGCTCCATTTAAAGTTTTAGTTGAAGTAGCAGAGGAGTGGACTAAGTATATTCGCGAAAGACGGGAAAATATTGAATAGCTATGAGTAAATTGTATATAGTCGGCACACCGATTGGTAATTTAGAGGATATAACTTTACGGTCTCTTCGTATCTTAAAGGAAGTTGATTATGTTCTATGTGAAGACACAAGGGTTACTAAAAAGCTATTGAATAATTATAGTAGTGGCACTGCAACCATTTCCTATCACCAGCATTCCGGTTCATTAAAACTTGAAAAAATCATTTCTCTCCTTAAAGAAGGGAAAGATTTAGCTCTAGTAACTGATGCGGGTACGCCGGGCGTGTCGGATCCTGGAGGTTATTTAGTTTCAGTTATTAGGCGAGAACTTGGGGAAGAAGTGGATATAGAGTGTATCCCTGGAGTATCGGCTATTACGGCAGCTATATCTTTGTCAGGAGAAGGATTTGATCGTTTTTTGTTTTTGGGGTTTTTACCCCATAAAAAGGGAAGGCAAACCATGCTGAAAGAAATCTTGACCACAAAATATCCTGTTGTTATTTATGAATCGAAACATAGAATTTTAAAAATTCTTACAGAAATAAAAGACATGTTTCAGGATCAGCCTCAACACGTTGAGGTGACTGTACTACGCGAACTAACTAAAATGCATGAAAGTATATATCACGGTAGCCCAGAAATAGTTAGTAGTTTACTAATGGAAAATCCTAATCACTTAAAAGGCGAGTTTGTAGTTTTAATTAGAAAAATTTAAATTAGCTTGATATGACGCCCAAAGACAATAATTTTTACATAACCACTACCTTACCGTATATAAATTCTGATCCGCACATAGGCTTTGCTGCGGAAATAATCAAAGCAGACGTAATTGCTCGTTATCAAGCTCAACGCGGCAATTCTGTTTTTTTTAACACAGGTACAGACGAGCATGGTCTGAAAATTTATCAAAAAGCTCAAGAAATGAAGCTTGATGTGCAGGATTTTTGTAATCAGTACTCGGAAAAATTTCGACCACTCCGTGAAAAATTAAATCTATCCTATAGTAAATTTATTAGAACCACCGACCCAGAACATAAAGCTGCGGCTCAAAAATTTTGGCAACTGTGTGAGGCTAATGGCGATATTTATAAAAAACTTTATAAAGTTAAGTACTGTGTTGGTTGTGAAATGGAAAAAACAGATTCTGAGTTAGTGGGTGGTTTTTGTCCGCTTCATCCGGGTGCAAAATTAGAAGTGATTGAAGAGGAAAATTATTTTTTTCGTTTTTCTAAATATCAAACCGCGCTTCTTGATTTATACAATAGTAGACCAGACTTTGTAATTCCCACCGGTCGTCACAAAGAGATTAAGGCTTTTGTGGAATCAGGTTTACAAGATTTTAGTATTTCTAGACTTAAAGAGAAGATGCCTCACGGCGTACCTGTCCCCGGCGATGACAATCAGGTCATGTATGTTTGGTTTGATGCTTTAGTAAATTATATTTCTACGCTTGGTTGGCCTGATGATAAAAATGGGGATTTCAAGCGTTTTTGGCCCGGACTTCAAGTATGTGGCAAGGATAATTTAAGACCGCAAGCAGCTATGTGGCAAGCCATGCTTTTATCTGCTGGATTAGAGCCCTCTCGACAAATTCTGGTTTTTGGTTTTTTAACGGCTAACGGTCAAAAGATATCAAAGAGCTCCGGAAATACTGTTGATCCCTATGAATTAAGCGATAAGTACGGGTCAGATGCAGTACGTTATTATCTTTTAGCAGAAATACCACCCTTTGAAGATGGGGATTATTCGGAACTTAAATTTCAAGAACGTTATAATGCTGATTTAGCTAACGGTCTAGGAAATTTAGCTGCCCGTGTTTCCGCTCTACTAGAAAAAAACTCCATCCCAACAAATTTATCAGTAAACATTTCTGATCCAGGCATAACAGAAACCGTTACTAAATTTAATGAAGCCATGAATAATTATAAACTTAATGAGGCTCTACATATTGTTTGGGATAAAATTAAACAATGTGATTTAACTTTATCAGCCGATGCTCCCTGGAAGATGACCGATCTCGAAATGATTACTAAATCTCTTAAACCTTTAGCGCAAGATATTTTAAATATAGCTTTCTTACTGGAGCCGTTTGTGCCTAAATCGGCCGGTAAAATTATATCTCAATATCAAACAGCCCAGATCAGGAAACAAGAAGCTTTGTTTCCTCGTTTAAGCTAGATTTATTATTTTTTTAACTTTATGTCCATTTTTGACATCTCGCTAATCATTATCTTGTGTGGTTTTACTCTGGGAGGTTTATTTAAAGGCGTGATTAAAATGGTTGGTAACTTAATCGGTCTTATTATTGGGGCCTACACTGCCAGTCGTTATTATCTCTTTTTTTATGACTGGGCTGATCAGTGGATTAATGTTAGTGAAAGTTTGGGCAAGGTTTTGGCTTTTATTATTTTATTTATTTTAATAGCTAAGTTAATAGATCTTGGTTTTCTGCTCATTGAAAAAGCTTTTAGAGTTATAGCCTTTATCCCGGGCAGTCGCTTCATTAACAATATTTTAGGAGCAGTTCTGGGGCTGCTGGAGGGATCTTTATTTTTAGGATTAATTATCTTTGTGATTTCTAGATATACTTTAATTGATAATTTTTTTGGCAATCAAATAAGCCAGTCAACTGTGGCTCCTTGGATTTTAAAGATTTTAGATTTCATTCTACCTTTACTTCCCGAAGCTCTTAAAACCTTAAAATCGGTAATTTAATTAAATCCGATGTTCCAAATTTCTATTAAAAAAAACGAAAATCGTCCGGAAATTATTTCTCAGATTGTCGATTTTTTAAGGGATGGAGCTATGATGGTTTTACCTACCGACACGATATATGGGTTTAGTTGCAGGGCTGATGATGACAAGACAATAAAACGTATTTATAAGGCTAAGCAGCGTAGCGCTAGAAAGCCTTTTATTATATTAGTATCTAGCTTAGCTATGGCCAAAAAATATGTTCATATTTCTAAAAAAAATGAGCTTATTTTAAAGAAGTATTGGTACTTAGATAAGCGACCAACGACAGTAATACTTAATCATCGAGGCTTACTTCCGGAGAGTTTAACTGGAGGACAGGCCGGTCTAGCCTTACGTTTGCCTAAAAGTGATTTTTTGATTAAAATAATAAAGAAGATTAATACTCCGCTTGTTTCAACTAGCTTAAATATAAGCGGGAAAGAGAGTTTGAATCAGCTATCAGAACTTAGTTTAATTTGGCCAAGTAAAAGCAAACAACCCGACCTAGTTGTAAATTCCGGGAAGCCTCGTAGCTTAAGACCTTCTCGGTTAATAGATTTAAGGGGATTAGTAGTTAATATTTTAAGGAAATAAAAGAATAGTAATGAAATTTATGAATAAATTAAAAGATATATTTAAAAACAGTAGTCTCACGGGCATTTTTTTGGCTTTTGTATTTGGTACGTTAGCTGGCAGCTTTTTTAATGGAGGAAATGATAATAATATTTTCTCTACTAAATTAAATTCTTTAGCTTACTCATCCGAAGCTAAGGAGCTGATTTTAAATAGCTCACCGTCAGAGGAAATAGATTTTGATCTATATTGGGAAGTTTGGGATAAGATTAAAAGTAATTACGTTGATACTAATCAATTAACAGACAAGGAGCTGTTTTATGGCTCTTTGCGTGGCCTAGCTGAATCTACAGAGGACCCTTATACAACTTTTATGGATCCTGATGAAACTAAGGAGTTTACTGATGACTTAGCTGGTACTTTTGAGGGGATTGGGGCTGAGATTGGTATTAGAAAGGATATACCCACAGTTATTGCCCCCCTTGATGGTATGCCAGCGCAAAAAGCCGGCTTAAGGGCTGGCGATAAGATTTATGCGGTTGATTCTGAACCGACTATTGGCCTTAGCCTTAATGAAATCATTAAAAAAATTCGTGGTCCTAAAGACACTGAAGTAACCCTGACTATTATTCGAGGTGAAGAAAAGCCTAATGATATAAAAATTACCAGATCTATTATTGTCACACAAAGCGTTAAAACAGAGATGCGTGCTGATGGAATATACGTTGTTAAGGTGTCTAATTTTAATAACGATACTCAACAGCTCTTTAATGTTGCTGTTAATGATATATTAATTAAAAACCCTAAAGGAATAATTTTGGACTTAAGAAATAATCCTGGTGGCTATTTGGAAACTTCGGTATCTTTAGCTAGTGAATGGGTTGAAGAAGGCCCAGTGGTAGCTGAACAGTTTAATGGTAATCGTCGCAATGAGTATCCGGCTCGGGGCAAGGCAAGATTGAAAGATTTTCCGACTGTCGTTTTAGTTAACCAGGGTAGCGCTTCTGCCTCAGAAATATTAGCTGGTGCACTGCGCGATTATAAGTTAGCCAAAATCGTGGGAGAAACTACTTACGGTAAGGGCTCGGTTCAGTCTTTAAGTGATTTATCCGGCGGAGCCACCTTAAAGATAACTGTCGCTAAGTGGCTTACTCCGGCGGGAGATTATATTAACGATAAAGGACTTGAACCGGATGTTGTAGTAGAGATGACTATGGATGATGTTGATAACGAGCGCGATCCTCAGCTTGATAAAGCCTTGGAGATACTGAAAAAATAATAAATAATTTAATAGTTACTAT
>CAYUEO010000035.1:0-8584 GCA_964443755.1 uncultured Gammaproteobacteria bacterium
CGCCAATAAAATTGGTACTCCGCTATACGCCGCTGATGATGGAGTTGTTGAAATTTCTGCCGGTGGTTATAATGGAGGATATGGCAATACCATTGTTATTAACCATGGTGGCGGAATAAAGACTCGCTATGGACACGCCTCAAAATTATTTGTTAAAGTCGGAGATACAGTTAGTAAGGGAGATAATATTGCTGCTATGGGATCAACCGGAAGATCAACGGGTTCACATATTCACTTTGAAGTATTAGTAAATGGGGTGAGAAAAAATCCTCTTAACTACATAAGATAAACTAACATGTCTATCATATTGGGAATATTAATGACCGCAGCTGGTTCTGGTTTAGTAATTAAGACCGAGTGGTTTTTGAACAACTTTGGTCGCATCGGCTGGTTCGAAGAAAAGCTTGGGGCAGAGGGAGGATCGCGTCTGGGATACAAGCTTGTCGGTACAGCTTTAATTCTCATTGGAGTCATTACCATGACTGGCAGCGGATCGGATATGATGTTGTGGATACTTTCCCCCTTGTTAAAATATAATCAGCCAGTGTAGAATATACCAGTCTGCAAATAATCAGACTAAGAGGGCCCTTAGCTCAGTTGGTTAGAGCGCCGGCTTTGCAAGCCGGAGGCCAAGGGTTCGAATCCCTTAGGGTCCACAAACAAACAATCACCCAAATTTATTTGGGTGATTTTTGTTTATGTTGATTTGCTTAAGGGATTCGAAAGCCGGAGCGATGTGCGGAGCGAAGCGGATGCACCGTGAGACGTTGATTCTTCTAAGTGATTTAAAATTTTACGCCAAACTAATTATTTTATTAATCAATTCCCTATAGCTCATTTTCTGGTTCATCATCACCATAGGAAACATTGATATATCTGTAAAGCCTGGCAACGTGTTTATTTCATTCAAATAAATCTTATTCTGATCTATAAAGAGATCTACTCTGGCAAAACCTTGGCAACCGGCCGCCCTATAAGCCCGTTCGGCCAACTGTCTTACTGCTGCCTCTTTTTTACTTCCTAAATTAGCTGGCACAATAGTCTCAGCTTGTCCAAGCTGGTATTTATCTTCATAATCATAAAACTCTTTGGCTGGCCTGAGCTCTCCTGGGCGCGAAACTAATAATTTACTATTACCCATTACCCCCACTTCTATTTCTCGCGGGTTAGTAAGCCCCTCCTCAATAATAATTTTATTGTCATGCTTCTTAGCTAATTTTATAGAGGACTCAAGTTGTTTAATATCTTTTACTTTAGTAATCCCCACTGAAGACCCTGAATTAGCTGGTTTAACAAAAATTGGCAGACGAAACTTCTTGATGTAATTTATTTTATTTTCTATATCCACTGGACCGTCCAATAAGAAATTTATTGTTGCATATCTAACCTGCTTAATTTTTTGCGAGGCCATTAAATCTTTAAACATCGCCTTATCCATGCACAAAGCTGAGGACAGCACTCCGCAGCCACAATATTTTACAGCTTGGCTATCTAAAATAGCTTGCAGTACACCGTCTTCTCCATAACGCCCATGAGTCACTAAAAAAGCTACATCAAATCTTTTAGAAAATTGTTCAATCGGTAAAATCTTATTTTTCTTAGCTCGGATTTGATCTATGTCTTTTAAATCATAAAACAACTTGTCTTGTTTGTTCCAATATACCAAGACTAAATTATGTTTCTGATAATCAAAATGCTTAACAACATTTCGAGCTGACATGATCGATACCTCTGCTTCATTACCAAGACCACCAAAAAATAAAGCGACAGTTTTCATATATTTATAATTTATAGGCTAATCTTATCAACAATCTCAGCCATTGACAATAAAAACTATAGTGCTAATATTTTTATATCAACGGAGGAAATATGTTAAAAAGCTTACGCTTGCTCTTCCTCGTCGATACCCAGAAGTTAGTTTTTCCTCAAATCCTTTATCCCTTAGCCGCTGGAGAGGCTAAAAATTCGGTAGGCATTATCCTGGATATGTCGTTAAGCTACAACACTGGAAACTACCTTGCTGGTTTCGTGAGGCAACCGGCCTGACCTCCCTGAATAATCTAGTCAATTGTGAACGTCGACTGGATGAGGCGGGCCAAATCTGTTCTTTTTTATAATTTTATCATGGTGGTAAGACGCCATAACACAGAGCAGAGGTCATATTATGAACCAAAAAGTCAGATCTTTTATCAGAAACCTTTGTCATCTATCCCTCTTACCAATTATCCCACTATTCTCTTCTATGCAAATAATGTCAGAAGAAACAAACGGGATAATAACCATTACCAGTAACATTTTCATGCCGCAGGGTCTTAAAAACCCAATCGACATATAATTAACTGATAATGGCTGGACCGTCTAACTTGCTTTTATAGGAGTTGGACGGTTTTTTTATTACTTACTATTTTTCCTTTTGCTCGAGCCAGATAAAGGTGTTAAAATCAGAGTATGTCAAAAACCCAACCAAAACTGATCATTATAGATGGAAACGCCCTTATTCATAGAAGTTTTCATGCTATTCCTCAAACTCTAAGAACAAAAACTGGTCTCTTGGTTAATGCTGCCTATGGTTTTACTTCATTTTTACTTAAAGCTCTTAATGAGTTTCGCCCCGAATATGTGGTTCTAACCTTAGATATGGCTGGGCCAACTTTTCGACATGAGGCCTACACTGAATATAAAGCTACCCGAGTAAAGGCTCCGGACGAACTATACGAACAAATTCCGGTTGTTAAAGATATTGCCCGAGCTTTTAATATTCCGATTTTTGAAAAAAGTGGCTTTGAGGCTGATGATTTAATTGGCACCATTATTAAAACGACAAGCGCGGAAAAACATCTACAAAAAATAATTATCACTGGAGACCTAGACGCCCTTCAGCTAATAGATGAACAAACTAGAGTCTACACTATGAGTCGCGGGCTGTCAGATAGCGTGCTTTATGGGCCAGAAGAAGTGATGGCACGCTACGGTCTTCGTCCCGATCAAATTATTGATTACAAGGCTTTGCGTGGTGATCCAAGCGACAACATACCAGGTGTTAAGGGGATAGGCGAAAAAACAGCCAGCGAACTAATAGCTAGGTTCGACAGTTTAGACGGGGTTTACGCTGCTATCTCACACAGTAACAACATTAAGCCGAGAATCCAGGAGCTGCTTATAACAGATAAAGAGAATGCTTATCTTAGTCGTCAACTAGCTACTATAAATTGTGAGGTTCCTCTTTCTTTTTTATTAGATGACATTAAATTTTTATCTTTCCAGTTAGACCCTGTCCTGGATATATTTCAAAAATTGGAATTCAAATCTTTACTAATCAAGGTTAAGGATCTTCGAGATAGAATGAATAGTGGCTGGGCTTTAAGCGATTCTTCTGACGTTAAACCTGATAAGTTAGCGACTACCGACAAAAAAATAAAAAAATTAGACAAGAGTAAATATTATGTAATTAATAACGACTCAGAGCTACTTGAATTTATAAAAAAAGCCAGTCAAAAAAATATTTTAGCTTTATCAATGGCTAGTACTGGGTCAGATCCTATTACAGATAAATTAATCGGCCTGGCTTTTTCCTGGAAGGAAGGTGAGGCTTATTTTATTACAGCGCAAAAAAATCAAATTAAAAGCCTAAAGCCTATTCTAGAAAACCCTGCAATAAAAAAAGTAGGCCATAATATTAAATTGATTTGGCGCTTTTTAGAGCAAAATAACTTGTTGCTCCAGGGGATAGATTTTGACAATATGATTGCCTCTTATCTACTAGAGCCAAGTAATAGACAAAACGACTTGTCCTCTTTAGCCTTTACAGAATTAGGTCTCGAAGTATCTGGTAACACCTCTACTACAAGCGCTCAGCAAAATCTTTTCCCGGATCTAGCGGCTATGCCGGACCAAACTACTGGCTTACATACTTGCCAAGAGGCTGATATTAATCTCAGAATTTCTACCTTGCTAAATAAAAAGATTAAAGAGTCAAACTTGTCTGATGTTCTTAGTAACATTGAAATGCCCCTAATTCCTGTCCTAGGTAAAATGGAAAACTGTGGTATTAATGTTGATGAAAAAAAGCTTAAAGATCTGGAAAAGGAGGTGGCCAAAAAAATATCCCTACTAGATGAAAAAATTTGCGACTTAGCTGGAGTAAAATTTAACATCAACTCCACTAAACAGCTTAAAGAAATTTTATTTGATACTTTACACATCTCTACTGATAACATTAAAAAAACTAAAACTGGTTTTTCGACAGCTGAAGACGAGTTAATTAAGTTGCGAGAACGTCATCCAATTATTCCACTACTACAGGACTACCGCGAGCTTAGTAAATTGCAAAGCACTTACTTACAGGCTTTACCCAAGATGATCAATCCTCAGACCAAAAGAATACACACCAACTTTAACCAAACCATAGCTGCTACCGGCAGACTTTCGTCTAACGAACCTAATCTGCAAAACATTCCCGTCAAAACAGAAGAGGGGCAAAAAATTAGGACCGCTTTTATAGCCGAACCAGGCTGGAAACTTGTAGCTTTCGATTATTCACAGATTGAATTAAGGCTGGCGGCCCACATGTCTCAGGATCAAAAGATGATCGAGGCTTTTCAAGCCGGTTCTGATATTCACGCTGCAACAGCAGCGGCAATTAACGGAGTTTCCTTGAATCAAGTGACTGGAAAAATGAGGCGCGAAGCTAAAGCAATAAACTTTGGCATATTATACGGACAAGGGCCACACGGGCTCAGTCAAGGAGCGGGTATAAGTTATGCTGAGGCAAATGATTTTATAAAAAAATATTTTTTTGCTTATCCGGGCGTAAAAGCTATGATGAATAATTTCATCACGACTGCTCAAGAAAAAGGTTATGCTGAGACTCTTTTAGGTCGCAAGCGACCTTTGCCTGAACTTAGTTCGTCAGTGCCAATGATTAGAAAATCTGCTGAACGCATGGCTATTAATACCCCTCTACAAGGTACCGCCGCTGATATAATTAAACTGGCCATGATTAGTATTTCCGACTGGCTAGCTAGTCGTGAAAACGACGTTCGCCTGCTTTTACAAGTTCATGACGAATTGATTTTCGAAATAAAAGAAGATAAGATCGATGAGTACTCTCCTGTCATTAAAAGCATCATGGAAAAACCGTTAGCTCTCAAAGTTCTTGTTGTCGTTGATATGAAAATTGGTCAGGATTGGGGTAGCTTGAAATAGATTTTGTAAAACAATTATATGGATAACAAACTCCGTCATCTTTACGGTAAAATATTGCTATCTTAGGCCTGGGTTTAGAAAACGCTAGTCTTTTAGAGTGGCTCGCTAAGAAAAAAATTCCTGCCCAAATAACAATCTGTGATCACAGAGAACCAGAGCAGTTACCCACTATAAAAAATAAATCAGTCTTATGGCAAACCGGAAAAAAAGCCAATCAGGAATTAGAAAAATTCGATATACTTTTTAGGTCTCCAGGCTGGCCTTTAAATGATCCTAATTTAAATAAAGCCAAGCGCTTAAACAAGGTCATTACGAGTCCAATTAATCTTTTCCTGAGTCTTTGTCCGACCAAAAATACTATTGGGGTAACTGGAACAAAAGGGAAAGGCACAACCGCTACCTTAATTTACAAAATACTTAAGGCAGCCAAGAAACGCGCTTTTCTAGGAGGTAATATTGGTATCGCCCCCTTCTCTTTTTTAAACAAAATAAAGTCAAACGATTTTATCGTACTAGAGCTATCAAGCTTTCAATTAGAGGATCTAAGCTCTTCCCCGCGCATCGCGGTTATAACCAACTTCTACAAAGAACACCTGTCTCCAGCCGATCCTAATAATCCTAATTATCATAAAAATCTATCGTCTTATTGGCAGGCAAAGTTAAAAATTGCTTCTAGGCCAAATAACCGCTACTTAGTAGTCAACGAAAAGCTGAATAAAAAAATTTCAATCTCTAAACTAAAAAATAAAAAAGTTTTCTTTTCAGCTAGTCCTCTAGAAACTAAACTGGCCGGTAACTATAATCAAGAAAATGTCGCAGCGGCAATTAGGGTGGCAGAAATTCTAAAAATTTCTCCCACTACTTATTTAAGTGTTATTAAAAATTTTACAAATCTTGAGCATCGTTTGAAGCTAGTGGCTAAAAAAGACGGAATTGCTTTTTATGATAATAGTTTTTCAACCACTCCAGAAAGCACTATTTTAGACATCAACTCTTTTACTAAACCATTAATACTTATTGCTGGTGGAGCTGATAAGGGAGCCGACTTTAAAAAATTAGCTCAAGCCATTAAAGCGCAGACTAAAAATTTAATTCTCTTGCCTGGGCCGGGAACAAACAAAATCCTAGCAGCCTTAAAGCAAGTCAAATATTCTCTTGCGAACTTAAGTACTGCCAGTAACATGTTAGATGCTGTGTCAATTGCTAAATCTCTAGCTAAATCTGGTGATATTGTCCTGCTTTCCACGGGGTGCGCCAGTTTTGGCATCTTTAAAAACTACAAAGAACGTGGGAACTTATTTAATAAGTATGTTAAATCGTAGTAAAAATATAATTGGCGTTTTTGATTCTGGCTTGGGAGGCCTAACTGTTTTAAAAGAGTTTTTATTTTTTCTGCCAAATTATAATTATATATATTTAGGAGATAATGCCCGCGTCCCTTACGGAGAAAAAACTCAAGAACAAATTTATCAATATACTCGTGAAGCGGTAGATTTCTTGTTTAATAAAGGTTGTCGGCTAATTATTATAGCTTGTAACACCGCCTCTTCTCAGGCTTTGCGGCGTATTCAACAAGAACACTTACCTGTTTACTGGCCTGACAGAAAAGTTTTAGGTGTCATTAGGCCTCTAGCTGAACATGTGGCTCAAGAAGTAAATAAATTTGGAAAGACTTCTGCTATCGGCGTCATTGGCACAAAAGCTACTACTAAATCCGGTGCTTATACGACCGAATTGCGAAAACTACTACCTACTGCTAGGATTATAGTGAAGAGCGCCCCCTTACTTGTCCCTTTAATTGAAGAAGATTGGTCAGAAAAACCAGAAACCACCATGATTCTCAAAAAATATCTCCGCTCATTAAAGCAGGGCCAGATAGCCGCTTTACTACTAGCCTGTACCCACTATTCTTTTCTCATTAAAAAAGTGCGTCAATTTCTAGGAAGCAGAGTATATGTACCTGAGCCAGGAGTTATTATAGCTAAAAGTCTAAAAGATTATTTATCCAAACATTCCGAAATAAATCTAATACCGGACAAAAAACATACCAGACAATTCTTTTTTACAGACGCTAACGAGGATTACAGGCAACTAGCGCAAAGATTTTTAAAACAAGAAATAAGCATGATTGAATCCGCGAACATAAAAGTATAAACAAATGATTATTTTCATTCATGGCGCTGATACTTTTAGATCTCGCCGCTTTCGGCGTGAACTTCAGGAAAAATTTCAGAAAGACATTGATCCTAATTCTGTGAGTCTTTCGGTTATTGAGGGCCAAACAGCTAATCTATCTGATGTAGCCGAAAAACTCGGCTCCGGTTCTCTTTTTGTAAAGAAAAGAATGGTTGTGATAGAAAATGTCTTCAAAAATAAAAAAGAAAAAATTTTTACAGAACTCGCGGAATATATTAAAAAGCTCCCCACCAAAGATAGCGGTAACGATAACGTAATTATCTTTCACGACGATAATCTAACTGATAAACCCCTAAAAACAAGCGCTAAAAAATTGTTTTCTCTGCTTCTTAAACAGGATTACAACCAAGAGTTCAAAAATCTAGAAGGCAATCAAATACTATCGTTTATCAAGAAAGAGGCGGAAAACCTAGGAAAAAAGATCACAGCACCAGCTGCCAGTGAGTTAGTGAGCCGCACTGGGGGTGACTTATGGCTAATTTCGGGGTCCGTAAAAAAAATTGCTTTTTCCTGCCAGGAAGAAGCCATCGCCATTGAACATGTTAAAGATATGGTGGCTGGTTCATTTGACGAAAATATTTTTGGTCTAACAGACGCTTTAAGCACTAAAAATATAAAATTAGCGGTCAGACTACTTGAAGAACAATATGGCGCCGGGCTAGAAGAGGAGTATATTTTAACCATGCTCATTAGACAGTTTAAAATTTTACTACAGATTAAATCAGCTTTAGAAAACAACCTTCCTCCTTCATCCATAGCCACTGAGTTAAAAATACATCCCTACGCCGCAAAAAAAGGAATAAGCCAGGTCAGTAACTTTAATATACCAACCCTAACGTCTTGTTTAAATAATTTAATAAAAATAGACTGGAAAAATAAAACTGGCCAGAGTAATATTCGTACTGAACTAACCCTGTTTCTATCCAGTCTATAAATATATTCTGACAAATAGCTGTAAAAATGCTAATAACTGCTTGCGCTTTTATTTTTTATTTGTTATAGTCTCTTCAGAATTTTTCCGTTAATATCGGGCAATTAGCTCAGTTGGTTAGAGCGCAACACTGATAATGTTGAGGTCGGAGGTTCGAATCCTCCATTGCCCACGTTATTTGTAAAACGGACATTGTAGCGGGGTAGAGCAGTTGGCAGCTCGCCAGGCCCATAACCTGGAGGTCGCCGGTTC
>CAYUEO010000036.1:0-8495 GCA_964443755.1 uncultured Gammaproteobacteria bacterium
TTACAGGTATTTTTTATATTGTTAAGGCAGTTAATAATAAACGATAATAACGCATATGTCCCAGGACAACATGATCAAGATGGAATGCACAGTTTGTAAGACTGTTACCCATCACTCACGTAAGAATAAGAAGACTATTAAGGAACGTCTCGAACTTTCCAAGTATTGCAATCGCTGTACAAAAAATACGCCTCATAAAGAAACTAAATAAGCCAGCTCTTCGCCCTCGGGCGGAGGCAAATGGCGTCCAAACATATGGACAAGAACCTAACCAAACCTTTTCTACTTATCTTGGTCTTCCTGGTTTTAGCCGGCACATATTTTATCTTCCGTCCTTTTTTGATGGAACTTTTTGTGGCGGCTATCTTATCTACCGTTTTTTATACTCCGTTTAGCAGGTTGACTGTTTTTCTTAAAGGCAGACAAAACTTGGCGGCCTTAATAATGTGTCTGCTGCTACTAGTAGTAATTATTTTGCCGACCATGAAGCTTCTGGTTTATGCTGGAGAAAGGTCGGTAGTGGCTTATAATTCATCAGTAGAGTTTTTCACTAACAATACGGTTAACGATTTCTTTCAGGGAGATTTCTTTCAGCAGGGATCACTTAAGTATTTAAATCTGGGTAATTTAGATTTTGATAGTGAGGCTCTACAAAAAACGATGCTCGAGGGTTTGCGTCAATCTAGTAACTGGCTGATATCCGGAGCTACTTTCGCCTTGCGAGAAACAACCAGCTTTATTATTTCTCTGCTAATGATTATTCTGTCCATGTTCTTTTTCTTTGTAGATGGCAAGAAGATGCTTAACCGTTTGATGTATCTTTCTCCTTTACCAAATAAATATGATCAGGAGATATTTAGGAAGTTCCGAGCGGTTAGTTATAAGACTTTTTCTTCTACCTTTGTAGCGGCCGGTGCTCAAGGAATATTAGGAGCGGTTGGTTTCGCAATTGTCGGTTTTCCCGCTTTTCTAGCCGGAGTTTTAGTGGCTCTTTTATCGATGTTACCATATCTGGGAGCAGCTATTTTTTATGTTCCGGTTGCTGCTTACTATCTCTTGATAGGTGAAATATGGCAGGGAATATTTATCTTACTTTGGGGAATGCTTATTATTAGTACGATTGATAACGTCATCCGGACCTATATGGTCAAAGGAGATAGCGAGCTCAATCCGATCTTTGTCCTCTTTTCTATCTTAGGGGGAATTTTACTCTTTGGGTTCTGGGGCGTTATCCTCGGTCCGCTTATCTTAGCCCTGACCGTGACCGTCTTCCATATTTATGAGTTAGAATTTTGTGAGTCCTTGGAAGGAGAAAATTGCGAATCAGCTCGGCAAGAGATGGATACTAAACAAATTAAGTAGCTAAATATTTTTAGACTTGATTAGGTAAGAATAATTAGTTATGCTGATTGACATATTAAAGATCTGGACAATCAGATTTGCGGGATTCGTATAGTGGCAGTACAGGGGTCTCCAAAACCTCTAGCGGGGGTTCGATTCCCTCATCCCGTGCGTAAAAATAAATCAACCATATGGTTGATTTATTTTTTTATATATAGGCAAAGAAGGGAATCGAACAGGTCAGAAGCGAAGTAAGCCCGAGCCGCTATTATGAGCGGCAAGGGCGCAAATGAGCGTCCGCTAAGCATCCGGGGGATGCTTAGGGCTGACCCAGGACAAGTGAGCTTTTCGGAAGAAAAGCGAGCGCGATAATTCCCTCATCCCGTGCGCTAAAAGAAAAGTACTCTCATTCTGAGGGTATTTTTTTATACGGGGTGTTTTTTTAAAAAAGAAGGTGTGGGTGAGACTTACTACTTATTAATAGAATAGTATGCTAGTGTATTGATGGAATTATTAATAATAAGTTTTATGAAAAAAATTATTTTGATAGCAGCTGTTTTACTCCTTTTTAGTGGCTGTAGTTCTAAGCTTATCGATAATGCTGTGCCTAACTTAGATGATAGCTCATCTGCTTCTGATAGTTCAGTCGTTCTAGGTATTGAGACTAATAAAGTTTTGGATTTGAGTGGAAAAAACTTAACTACGCTTGATATATCTGCTTTTGATCAAGTGGACCTGGAAGAGTTAAACGTGTCGAATAATAATTTGACTGGCGCCTTACCATCTCAAATTGGAAAATTGAAGAACTTGCGAGTTATAAATGCTAGTGATAATCAAATGACCGGTGTGCCCGCTGAAGTCGGGCAACTAACAAATTTGGAGATATTAGATCTGTCCAATAATCAATTAACTGGCTTACCGAATGAATTAGCAAACTTAAAAAATCTTACCACCCTGAATCTGTCTGGTAATCAGTATTCAGAACAAGATCTCGAGATCATCCGTAATAGTTTGCCGAATGTTAATTATATTCTAAACTAGTAGTTTAGGTCTTATCATCTTTGCGAGCGTGAGAACTTAGAAATTTGTACCCCGTTTCTACCGTCCATACGAAGAAAAATACAGCTCGCTTTAGCTGTATTTTTATATAGGAGGAGATTTAACCCGGGTGACAAGTTGTTTCGCATATTGAAATTACAACAGGCCGTGATATATAATTAATTTATAAAATATTTTTAATATGATTAAGCTAATAAAATTTATTCATACTGTAATTTGGGTGATTATGGCAGCTGCGTCTTTTTATATTCTATATGCCGCTCTAACAAATACATTTAACTTACTATTATATTTTTCTGTATTTTTACTTGTTATGGAAACTTTAGTGCTACTACTTAATAAATGGACTTGTCCTTTAACGCCGCTCGCTAAAAAGCATACAAGCGATAGAAGAGAAAATTTTGATATATATCTTCCAAATTGGCTGGCTAAATATAACAAAATAATTTTTGGTTTCATTTTTATCCTAGGGATTATTATGGTGATTTTTAACTGGATTAGGTTATAGTGGATTGTTTTGTTACTTTTGTCTTTTTTTCTCGTTATATATTATAGGAGATAATTAAGATGTGTATCTAAGTATGAAATTATTAAAAAATAAATCTATTTTTTTGTTAGGCGCCTTGTTGGTTTTCGTGATTTTTACGATTATCTATATGCTTTGCACCTTAACTAAAAACAAATTTGATGATAAACAGATAAATATTAATGAAAAAGGAGGGCAAGCTACTGCTTCAATTGATCAGTCTTGGGCTACGGAAATAATTGCTAGCCTCTTGTCTTCTGGGGAAAATGAAATTCTTCCAGAAATTAAAATTATTAAGGCGACTAACAGTCACATCAAGGCCAATCTGTTCTATAATCCTGGAGGGTCATATCTTTTAGCTGCAAAAATTGGTAATGAATGGAAAAAAGTTTTAGAAGGAAATGGTATTCCGAAATGTTCAGAGATTAGCAAGTACGGCTTTCCTTCAAATATAGTCCCGTCGTGTATAAATGAAGATAGCGAAAATATTATAAAAAATGAATGGCCCTTAATTAAGGGCGCGATTGCAAGTTGCAATGTAAAAGGAGTTATGCAAGCTCACTCCTTGTATGTTAGCGCTAACTTAAAAAATGGGGACCGACTAGAAGGGTTTGAGCCGAAAATAGATGACATTATCAGTTTGGCAATAGAAGCGCAGAGGGAGTGTGGTGAGATAATTATGGCTACAGAGTAGTTGTTGAAACTTCATTTAGCGCAACTTAGATTATATTAACACAGACAGAGTATGCGCTCTGTGTTTTATTTATTTTCAGAAGGGAATCGAACAGGTCAGAAGCGAAGTAAGCCCGAGCCGCTATTATGAGCGGCAAGGGCGCAAATGAGCGTCCGCTAAGCATCCGGGGGATGCTTAGGGCTGACCCAGGACAAGTGAGCTTTTCGGAAGAAAAGCGAGCGCGATAATTCCCTCATCCCGTGCGTAAAAATAAATTAACCATATGGTTGATTTATTTTTTGTTTAGCAGTTTTTACTAATGGAACACCCGTGTTATAATAGTGATATGAAAAATGAATTACAAAACCTCTCTAAAAAATTAAAGAAAACAGCTGATTTGTTATTGGGGAAAACAGGTTTAATCGAGTTGCTTGAAAAATATGGTAGTGTTTATAAGATGGGGAGTTATCAACTAAATTTAATGGTTGATGGGGATATTGATATTTACGTTATTGATAAGCAATTTTCTAAAGAGAGAGCAATTAAATGTTTGAATGATTTAATATCTAAAAATAGTTTTCGTGGCTATTTATTTTATGATTTTGTTCATCGACGTAAAAAAGGTTTTCCAAGGGGTTATTATATTGGCCTCAAAACAAGGCATGGTGCTAATAAATGGAAAATTGACATTTGGTTCATGAAAACTATGGATGGCGTAAGTAATAGGTTTATGAGGAAGGTTATAAGTGAGCTAAACGATGACAAGCGTAACAAAATACTCGAATTAAAAAAAATAGTTAAAGATGAAAAAATAGATTTGCCGAGCTTTGTTATTTATAATGCAGTTATTGAGGGCGCGGTAGATAATATGAAAAAACTTATTAAGTTTGCGTCTAAAGAAGGCTATCGTGTAAGTCGGTAAAGGATTTCCACTTTATCACTGCGTTTTCAATTGTGTTTCAGTCGAGCGATGTTGCCCGTGCGCTTAAAAAAGGATAGGCTTATGCTTGTCTTTTTTAAGTTTAATGGTAAGGAGAGAGAATCGAACAGGATTGAAGTGAACTAGTTGACTGTCGATAGACAGGCAACTAAGCGAACGTCGAACGAAGTTCCGGGGGGAGCTTCGGGCGCAATCCTTGGACAACGAAGGAGCGAGCGGCGGCGAGCGAGTGATGCGATAATTCCCTCATGTCAGATTAAGTATTTATTGCCTTTTTGCCTTATTAAGGATAAAATTTAAGTAAAGAATAGATAAAAAAGTTAAAAAGATGATATGAGTCTTATAGTTAAAAATTTTATCGAGAAGGTGAGTGAACAGTTCCAAACAGGCCATGCTCGTGAACATTCTTATCGGCCAGCATTAGAAGAGCTGTTTAAAGAGATAACCGGATTAAAAGTTATTAATGAGCCAAAAAGAAGCGAATATGGCGCTCCCGATTTTGTTTTTCTTAATAAAAATATTGTTACGGCCCACGCAGAAGCCAAAGATTTACCTGTATCGTTAAAAGAAATCGAAAGAAGCGATCAAATGATTCGATATTATGGTTATTCAAACTTAATTTTAACTAATTGTTTAGAATTTAGATTTTATAAAAGTGGTCAGGCTTATGGCAGTCCTATTATTATTGCCGAGCTAAAGGGGGGTTCTGTTTTTGTCCATGAGGAAAAATTTCAACTTCTTGAAGATACGGTTAAAGATTTTATTAAAGATTCTAAAGAGCCAATTAGATCTGGTATACACCTAGCTAAAGTGATGGCTGGTAAAGCCCGTCGTATTAGAGATAGTGTAAAAAATTATTTATCTCAAGAAGATGATAATAAAAATGCAGAATTGTTAGCGGTTTATGATGTTATAAAGAAATTATTATTAGCTGACTTAGACAAAGAAAAGTTTGCTGATATGTATTCTCAAACTTTAGTATACGGTTTATTTGTAGCACGTTATTACGACAAAACAGCAGATAATTTTTCTAGACATGAGGCACGTGATTTAGTGCCCGCCTCTAATCCTTTTTTACGTCATTTTTTTGATCACATTGCTGGCTCGTCTTTTGATCCAAGAATTGAAATGATTGTAGATGAATTATGCGAAGAGTTTGCCCATGCGGATGTTCAAGCTATTGTTCATAATTACTACAAAGTTGACAAGGATGATAGCCACGATCCTATTATCCATTTCTATGAAGATTTTTTGCAGGAGTATGATTCTAATGAGCGTAAAAAAATGGGTGTTTTTTACACCCCCTTGCCAGTTGTTCGCTTCATTGTCCGTTCTATTGATGATATTTTAAAAAAAGAGTTTAACTTATCTCAAGGGTTAGCTGACACTACTAAGATCGAGGTAAAAAGAGAAAGCCAGGGGAAAAAATATAAAGAACAAATCCATAAAGTTCAAGTACTTGACCCCGCTACTGGTACGGGCACGTTTTTAAATGAAGTCATCTTACAAGTTAAAAAGTCTTTTGTCGGACAAGAGGGAAGATGGAATAATTATGTTAATCAAGATCTTTTGCCTCGTCTTCATGGTTTTGAATTAATGATGGCTTCATATACCATTGCTCACTTAAAGCTTTCAACTACTCTTAAGGAATCCGGGGCAGAGATAAAAAATCAACGACTCGGTGTTTATTTAACTAATTCTTTGGAAAAAGGGATTGCAGAGGAAAGAACGTTGTTTTCTGGTATTGGCTTTGGAAAAGCTATTACAGACGAATCTTTAGAAGCTAGTAAAATAAAAAACGATTTACCAATCATGGTGGTGCTTGGTAATCCGCCGTATAACGTTAGTTCGCAAAATAAAAATGAACACATTTCCGAACTGATTAAAGAGTATAAAAAGAATTTAAATGAACGAAAAATAAATCTTGATGATGATTACATAAAGTTTATTCGTTTCTCTGAAGATGTAATAGAAAAAAATGGCGAGGGAATAATTGGGATGATAACTAATAACTCTTTTATTGATGGTATTACTCATCGTCAAATGAGAAAGCATCTATTGGAGACTTTTGATTCCATTTATATTTTAGATTTACACGGTAATTCTAAAAAGAAGGAAAAAACACCAACAGGAGATAAAGATGAAAATGTTTTTGCAATCCAGCAAGGCGTGTCCATCTCTCTTTTTGTAAAAACAGGAAAAAATAAAAAAGGTTTGGCCGATGTTTATCATATGGGACTTTACGGGAAACAGAAGGGGAAATTTGATAACTTAAGTGAGTTAAATTTTGATTCTGTAAAGTGGAAGAAATTAGATTATAAAGAGCCGTATTATTTTTTTGTGCCGAAAGATTTTGACGATGAGGAAGAATATAATAAGGGATTTTATTTTACTGAAATATTTAAGGAATATAACTCTGGTATCCAAACAAAAAGAGATAATACAACAATCCAGTTTACTGAAATAGAAATAGGACAAATTGTACAAGACTTTGATAATTTATCAGAAATCGAGTTAAAAAATAAATATTCTCTTCCAGAAGACGGTAGAGACTGGAAAATTGGATGGGCAAAAATTGATATCCAGAAAGGTTTTAAAATTGAAAAAATATTATATCGCCCACTAGATATTAGATTTACAGCTTATACAGGAAATTCTAAAGGTTTTATTGCTTATCCCAGAGAAAAGACAAATGTAAATATTGTAAATAAAGAAAATATTTCACTGCTTACTTGTCGAACAATGCCTGCAAATCATAGTTTTGATAGAATTTTTGTTGCAAAAAATATTTCTGACATTCACTCTGCAAGCGATCAAACTTATGTTTTTCCACTCTATATTTATAGTGATGATGGATCTCAATATTCGAATCTAAAAAAAGAAATTGTTATTGAGATAGAAAAAATAATCGGCGAAACAACGCCAGAAGATATTTTGGATTACATTTATGCAGTTTTATATTCACCTGCTTATCGTGAAAAATATAAAGAATTTTTGAAAATTGATTTTCCACGCGTACCTTATCCAAAAAGTAAAGGACAATTTGATAAATTGGCTGATTTTGGCAGAGAGCTTCGCGAACTTCATCTTTTAGAATCGTCAAAGTTAAATCAATTTGTTACTACCTATTCTGAAGTTGGTGATGATATAGTTGAAAAGAAATACCCAATATATGAAGATGAGAAAGTATACATTAATGATGTCCAATACTTTGGAAATGTGCCATTAATTGCTTGGAATTTTTGTATAGGCGGTTATCAGCCAGCTCAAAAATGGTTAAAAGATAGACGTGAGAGAAAATTATCTAATGAAAATATTGAACATTATCAAAAAATGATTGTTGTGCTTGTGGAGACTGATAGAATAATGAAAGAAATTGATAAAATTTTTAAATTTTCTGCTTAATAAGTGTCTTAAAATTAGATGTTTTAATTAAATAATACTATCCCCCAAAAAAATGAAAAAAATCATCCAAACACTAATCATAATTATACTGACCTCTCTTTTAGCCTTAATCATCATTTTCGTGTTTAACCCTTATGAGCTAAGGACTAAGTTAATTGGAAATATTATCAACAGCTATTTTAGCAGTACTATCAAAGATTATGAAGCGGATCCAGTTAGTGTCGTGTCTCCTGATAGCCCGCTTGTTAGTGCTCCTGATAATGCTCCGGTGGGCGATAAAAACCCTCTTTTAAATGCTGAACAAGAAAAAACCTTGGAAAGTTATGGAGTAGATGTTGATAAACTTCCTAAAAGTATTAGTCCTGCTATGGAGGCTTGTTTTATTGAAAAGTTAGGTTCAGTGAGAGCTCAGGAAATAGTGAAGGGTAGCGCGCCCAGTGCTATGGAGATTTTTAAGGCCAAGAGCTGTTTAGGAGAATAAATTTATCTTATGCCTAAACTAAATTTTAAACTCTATCGCTATTGGATGTTTGCCGTTGGTATTATAGCGA
>CAYUEO010000037.1:0-8421 GCA_964443755.1 uncultured Gammaproteobacteria bacterium
ATTATGTTAAGAACATGATCACCGGAGCCGCTCAGATGGACGGATCAATTTTGGTAGTAGCCGCGACTGATGGCCCTATGCCCCAGACTCGCGAACACATCTTACTTGCTCGTCAGGTTGGAGTTCCTTATATTATCGTCTTCTTGAACAAGTGCGACATGGTTGAGGACAAAGAGTTGATTGATTTAGTTGAAGAGGAAATTCGTGATTTACTTAAGAAGTATGAATTCCCGGGTGATACTACTCCGATTATTCGTGGTAGCGCCTTGAAGGCTTTAGAGAACCCAGAAGGTCCTGATGCTGAGCCGATTATGAAGCTCATGGAATCTCTTGATACTTATATTCCTGAACCAGCTCGTGATGTTGATCACCCTTATTTGATGCCTATTGAAGATATTTTCTCAATTGAAGGTCGCGGTACTGTAGTAACCGGACGTATCGAAAGAGGTGTTATTAATGTTGGTGATGAGGTTGAAATCGTTGGTTTGATGGACACTAAAAAGACTACCGTAACTGGTATTGAAATGTTCAATAAGCAGTTAGATAATGGTAGAGCTGGTGATAATGCTGGAATTTTACTTCGCGGCACTAAGAAGGATGAAGTTGAGCGCGGTCAGGTTCTTTGTAAACCGGGTTCAATTACTCCTCATACCGAGTTTTCAGCTGAAGTATATGTTTTGTCTAAAGAAGAAGGTGGCCGTCACAAGCCGTTCTTCAATGGATATAAGCCCCAGTTTTACTTCAAGACCACTGACGTAACTGGCGATATTACTCTTCCGGCCGGAACCGAAATGGTTATGCCTGGAGATACTGTTAATGTTAATATCAAGTTAATTGCCCCTATTGCTTTAGAAGATAAGCAGAAGTTTACTATCCGTGAGGGTGGCAGAACTGTGGGCGCCGGTGTTGTAACCAAAATTGTAAAGTAAGTACTTTGACCCGCCCTTTACCTAATCCATAATAGGGCGGGTTTCTAGTGTCTATTTTATTTATTACATTAGCTAGTTTGTAAAGCTATGGCTGAGAAAATTAAGGAGGAAAAAGAATACAAGCAGAGAATCAGAATTAAGATTAAAGCTTTTGATCATAAGATCATCGACCAATCAACTAGGACGATAATCGAAACCATTGAAAGAAGCGATGCTCAGTTTTTTGGGCCAATTCCTCTGCCTACTGAAAAAAGAAAATACACCGTTAACCGTTCAACATTCGTGCACAAAGATGCTCGAGATCAGTATGAAATGCGTGTGCATAAAAGATTGATTGATATTGTTGAGCCGACTGCTAAAACGATTGAAGATTTAACTAATCTTAGCCTTCCGGCAGGTGTTGACGTGGAAATTAAAATGTAGTAGAATAAAAAAGTATTAATAGTTGGCTAAGGCTTGTCCGGATAACTCTGATAACTCAGAAAGTGTTTAGACAAAAATTTGCCAAAATGGAGGTAAACAGCGATCAAAACCTAATTTAAAGATAAAAGATAAACATTTTTTATTTTCAAGGTTTAATGCTGGTTTACATGACCAGTTTTTTTGTTACAAGATATGAAATTCATCACTGGAAAAAAATTGTCGATGACCCAGGTTTGGTCAGGAGATCATGTTTGGGGAGTTACTCCGGTTCAAGTTGGACCTTGTACTATCACCCAGATTAGATTAAAAGAAAAGGACGGATATTCCGCCCTACAGTTAGCATACGGTGTTCGTAAGGAAAAAAATATCAATAAACCCCAGCTAGGGCATTATAAAAAAACAGGCGTTAAGCCAACTTTTGTAAAAGAATTCAGAGTAGATGACACATCATCTTTTAAAGAGGGCGATGTTATATCTGCGGGCACTTTTAGCGCTGGTGATATTGTTTCCGTGACTGCGACCTCTAAAGGCCGTGGTTTTCAGGGAGTTGTTAAACGTCACCACTTTGCTGGCGGTCGTAAGACTCATGGTAATAAAGATCAGGAAAGAATGCCTGGCTCAATTGGTCCGAAAGGCCCAGCTCATGTTTTCAAAGGCACTCGTATGGGTGGTCGCATGGGTGGTGAAAGAGTCACTGTTAGCAATTTAGAAATTATCTCCGTTGATGAAGAAAATAATGTTATTTTCCTTAAGGGAGCCGTACCAGGAGCGATTAATACTTTTGTCATGGTTAAAGGCAAAGGTGATTTGCAAGTAAACTTAGCCCCTAAGGTAGTTGAACCGGTTGCTGAGGTTGTTGAAGAAGTTAAGGAAGAAGAAAAAAAAGAAGACGTGAAAGAAGTAGCTAAAGAAGAGACAGCCAAAGATGATTCAGCTAAAGAGGAGGCGGCTGTTGTAACAGAAAAGCCGGTAGAAAAAGCAGAATAAAAATATGCAAATAAAAGTTTACAATCAGTCAGCTGAAGCTATTAAAGATCTTGAAGTATCTGAAAAAGTTTTTGGCTTGAAGCCTAATAACGAATTGCTTCACCAGGCGGTAAAAGCTCAAAGAGCTAATCAGCGCCAGGTTTTAGCTCATACTAAAGATAGAAGTGAAGTGGCTGGTACTGGTAAAAAACCTTGGAAGCAAAAAGGTACTGGTCGGGCGAGAGTTGGCTCACGCCGTTCTCCTATTTGGATTGGTGGTGGTGTAACTTTTGGACCAACCAAAGATCGTAATTTTAAAGTTAAGATTAACCAAAAGATGAAGCAAAAGGCTTTATTTATGGCTTTGTCTGATAAATTAGCTAATAATGCACTAGTAGTATTAGATGCTTTAGTGGCTGAAGAATATAAAACTAAGAATTTTAACGAGCTTTTATCTGCCGTAGAATCTAAAGTTTTAAAGAATGATCGCCGTAATATTTTAATTATCAATGAGTCAAAAGATGAAAAGGTTCGTTATAGCTTGCAGAATCTCACTGGTGTTAAAATAATTAATCTGGAAAATATCAATCTTTTAGATTTATTAAATCACCGAAACCTATTATTAACCGAAGAGACAGTGAAAAATTTAGAAAAGCGGGTTGCTAATTCCTAAAGGAATAGACGCTCCGTATCTATAAGTATGGCATTATTTGGAAAGGAAAAAAAAGAAACAGCAGTTAAAGCTTCAGCTACTGATTCAGGCAGTATGCAAGATTTGTATAAGGATGAAGTGGTTTCTAAACCTAAAAAGGGTGTAAAAACAACTTCAAAAAAATCTGCAGATTTAGCCGGTGTCTTAGTTCGCCCTTTGGTTACCGAAAAGGCCACAAATTTAGCAAATGTAGGAAAGTATGTTTTTGTGGTATCAGTAAATGCTAATAAAATTTCTATTGCTAAGGCTGTTGAGGAGTTATATGGCGTGAAACCGGTGGCTGTAAATATTATGAATATGGAGGGTAAAAAAGTTAGTCGCGGTAGAATTGGTGGACAAAGAAGCGATTGGCGAAAAGCGATCGTTACTTTGAAAAAAGGCGATACAATAAAGATATACGAAGGAGTTTAATTTCATTATATGGGGATCAAAAAAGTAAAAGCGAATACTCCGGGACGTCGCGCAGCAACATTTGATGATTTTGCCGATTTAACTAAGTTTAAGCCGGAAAAACGTCTTGTGACTCCGAAGAAAAAACACGGCGGAAGAAATTCTAGCGGTAAGATTACTATGCGTCATCAAGGTGGTGGTGCAAAGAGAAATATTCGCATTATAGATTTTAAAAGAAATAAATTTGATGTTGAAGCTAAAGTAGCTGCGATAGAGTATGATCCAAATAGAGGATCAAGGTTAGCTCTGTTACACTATGTAGATGGAGACAAGCGCTATATTGTTGCTCCGATTGATTTGAAAGTTGGGGATATGGTGATGAGCTCTGAGAAACTGATTGAAATAAAAAATGGTAATGCTCTACGTTTACAGTTTATTCCAGCCGGTATGCCAGTTAGCAGTGTCGAGTTGGAGCCGGGAAGAGGAGCAAAGTTAGCTCGTAGTGCTGGTAATGTAGTTTTCGTCATGGGTATAGAAGGTAAGTACGCTCAGCTCAAGCTGCCTTCCGGAGAAATTAGACAGGTGAAAAAAGAATGTTTAGCCACCGTAGGCCAAGCTAGCAACCCCGATCATCGTCACATTTCCTTAGGCAAAGCTGGTCGTAGTCGTAACTTAGGTATTCGTCCAACTGTTAGAGGAACAGCTATGAATCCGGTTGATCATCCACACGGTGGAGGTGAAGGTAACCAGTCTATTGGTCTTCGTCATCCTAAGACTATTTGGGGTAAGCCGGCGCTCGGTGTTAAAACTAGACGCAAGCGTCATTCAGATAAGTTGATTATCAGCCGTCGGACTAAGCGTAAAAAATAAGAATAAAATATGTCCAGAAGTCTAAAAAAGGGGCCGTACATCAATCTACGCCTCCAAAACAAGATAAAAAATTTGCAACCCGAAGATAAGACTGTTTTTAAAGTTTGGGATCGAGCTTGCACTATAACACCGGAGATGGTTGGTCATACGATTGGTGTTCATAATGGCAAAACCCATGTTCCTGTTTATGTGGTCGAAAATATGGTTGGTCATCGCTTAGGTGAATTTTCTCCGACACGCAAATTCCCTGGTCACGGAGGAAAGATGGCTAAGTCTCAGGCCGCTGATAAGAAATAAACCGCCTGCTTGAAATTTAAAGCATACATTTATGGAGGTAAAAGCAAGTTTAAAAAATTTAAGGATGTCACCACGGAAAATCCGTTTGGTTATTGATGTTGTTCGAAAGCTACCAGTAACGGACGCTTTAGATCAGCTTAAGTTTATCAATAAGTTAGCCGCCGATCCGGTA
This sequence comes from uncultured Gammaproteobacteria bacterium, assembly GCA_964443755.1. Lineage (GTDB taxonomy): Bacteria > Patescibacteriota > Patescibacteriia > Patescibacteriales > UBA12465 > UBA12465. The sequence goes on from CAYUEO010000037.1 coordinate 4,760, forward strand.
GCTAAATTGATTAATTCTGCTGTGGCTAACGCTGTTAATACTTATAGCCTCGAAAAAAATAATCTTTTTGTTAAAGAAATAAGATCTGATGAAGGGATTATGCTTAAGAGATGGATGCCTCGTGCTCATGGTCGAGCTACTTCTATTAGAAAGCGCGGTTGCCACTTAAGCTTAACATTGGGTGAAATTAAAGATAGCGGACCAAAAGAAAAGAAAGCGGTAAAAACTGAGGAACCTGTAAAACTTGAAAAATTAGCTAAAGAAGGAGATAAGATGGCTAAAAGCTCTTCAGCGGCTGGAGTGAGTGCTCCAAAAGAAAAGGTTAAGAAATCATCTGGAGAGAAGACGAAGATGTTCCGTCGTAAAGCAGGTTAACCGGTAATAAGTAATAAATATTATATGGGTAAAAAAGTCAATCCGAAAATTATGCGCATGGGAATCACCAAGACTTGGCCGTCTCTGTGGTTTGAGCGTGGTGATAAGTATATTCGGAACATTCGTCAAGATGTCGGCATCCGCAGACACATGATTAAAGAATATCGCGAGGCAGGGATTGATCAGGTAGAAATAGTTCGTAGTTTGTCAAAGATAGATATTAATATTATTACTGCTAAACCAGGTGTTCTCATCGGTCGTGGCGGAGGTGGAGCGGAAGATCTTAAGAAAAAGCTTCATGTTAAATTTTTAAAGAATCTGCGTCTTGGTGAAATTAATGTTAATATTAAAGAAGCTAGTAGACCTAATCTTAGCGCTCAGATCATGGTACAAAACATGATTATGGAGATTGAAAAGCGTTTTCCGTTTAGAAAAGTTATGAAGCAAGGTTTAGCTAAGATAGAAAGAGCTGGCGCCTTAGGAGCTAAAATCGTTATCTCTGGTCGTCTTAATGGAGCAGAAATTGCTCGAACCGAAAAGTTAGTTTGGGGTAAGCTTCCTCTACAAACTTTAAGAGCTGATATAGATTATGCGCGTGGCGTAGCTCACACAACTTACGGAACTATCGGCGTTAAAGTGTGGGTATATAAAGGTGAAGTTTTTCGAAAAGATAAAGAAGAAGTACGGGGCGAAGTAATTGCCCAACAGTAGAATAATCATTTTCATCAATCAGGTATGTTAATGCCCAAAAAAACCAAATGGAGAAAAGACCAGAAGCGCCGTCGCGGCGGTAAGGCTAGTCGTAATCTGAATATCAGTTTCGGCAGCTATGGCCTGAAAAGTATGACTGCTTGTTGGGTAACCTCAAGACAGATAGAATCAGCCAGGCGCGTTATGACTAAATATGTCAAAAAAGGTGGACAAATTTGGATCAGAATTTTCCCAGATAAACCAGTTACAGCTCATGGAGGAGAAATTCCTATGGGTAAAGGAAAGGGAGCGGTAGATCACTATGTGGCTATTGTGAAACCCGGTATGATTATGTTTGAAATGGAAGGCTTGGATCAAGCTACTGCCAAAAAAGCTATGGAGCTAGCTGCTCATAAATTGCCAGTGAAATGTCAGTTTTTAACGAAAGAATAAGATAATAGTTATCTGCATAAAGGTATGGATTTTAAAGAATTAAAAACTAAAAGCGTCAAGGATTTACACGAACTCCTAGCATCAGTCCGAGATAAGTTGCGGGATCTGCGCTTTAAGGATGCTAATAAACAGTTAAAGGATGTCCGGGAGATCCGGGTAACACGTCAGCTCATCGCAAGAGTTTTGACATTAATCAATAAGCAAAAATAATATGGCTACCGTAAAATCTACACCAGTAGACAAACCCGTCGTCATCAGCCGTAGCTTTACCGGCGTTGTAGTTTCTGATCGGAGCGACAAAACCATTACTGTGCGAGTTGATAGCGTTAAAAAACATCCGAAGTATCAGAAACGGTATACGGTTAGCCGTAAGTACAGAGTTCATGATGAAAATAACGATTTTAAAATAGGCGATAAGGTTAGTTTTGTCGAATGTCGTCCGCTTAGTAAGGATAAGAGATGGCGGGTAATTAAACCAGTTAAGTAAGTCATCAAGTTATATGGTTCAAGTACAAACATATTTAAAAGTTGCTGATAACTCAGGCGCTAAAGAAGTGCAGTGTATTCGAGTTCTTGGTGGTTACCGTCGCCGTTATGGCCACATTGGTGATATTATTGTTGTGGCAATCAAATCGGCTGTACCTCATGCTGCGGTTAAAAAGGGTGATGTAGCTAAAGCAGTAATTGTTAGAACTAGAAAAGAAGTCAGACGTCCTGATGGATCTTATGTCCGCTTTGATGATAATGCTTGCGTAATCATTAATGATGTGGAAAAGAAGGATCCTAAAGGTACTCGTATTTTCGGCCCAGTGGCTCGTGAAATTCGTCGTGCCGGATTTGTTAAAATAGCATCGTTAGCTCCGGAAGTTTTATAAAATTTCGAGAGGAAACATACCGAAAAATATGAAGATTAAAAAGAATGACAAAGTAAAGATCTTAACTGGTAAAGACCAAGGTAAAACTGGTAAGGTTCTTCAGGTTTTGCCTGTTGAACGAAAGGCCAGTATCGAAGGTTTAAACCTATCGATCAAGCATCTTAGGCCACAGAGAAGTGGTGAAAAAGGTCAAAGAATAGAGTTCCCAGCCTTTATGGATGCTAGTAATTTAGCAGTTGTTTGTCCAAAGTGTGGTCAAGCCAGTCGAGTGGGTTATAAAGTTATTAAGGCCGAAGGGCAGCCAGATAAAAAGCTTCGGATGTGTAAGAAGTGCCAGGAAATAATTGATTAATACTATGCGATTAAAAGAAAAGTATACAAAAGAAATCGTTCCACAGCTCCAAGGCGTTCTGGGCTTTAAGAATGAGAAGCTGGCTCCTCGTCTGACTAAAATAGTTTTGAATGTAGGTTTTGGCCGACATGTGAAAGAAAAAGAGCTTATTGCAGCAATTGGAAGAAGTTTAGAAAAGATTAGCGGTCAGAAGCCGGTGTTTACTGCGTCTAAAAAATCAATCGCTGCCTTTAAAATTCGTGACGGCTTAATCATCGGAGCTAAGGTAACGATGCGTGGAGGGCGGATGTATGATTTTACTGAAAAACTTGTTAATGTTACTTTTCCTTTAGTTCGAGATTTTCGTGGTATTTCCGATAAATCCGTTGATAGAAGTGGTAATATGACTATCGGTTTTAAAGAATATAATTGTTTTCCAGAAATTCGTTTGTCTGAGGCCGATCATGTGTTCGGATTAGAAGTCTGTTTAACTACCAGCGCCAAGACCAGGCAAGAGGGTTTGGAATTATTCCGTCTCCTGGGATTTCCGTTTAAAAAAGAAAGTAAATAATTTCATTACATAAATATGGCTCGAGTTGCATTAATCGTAAAATCCCAAAGAAAGCCAAAATTTTCCACCCGGAAGGTTAATCGTTGTTGGCGTTGTGGCCGCAACCATTTTTTCCTGCGCGACTTTAAATTGTGCCGTATCTGTTTCCGGGAGCTGGCTGATAACGGCGATTTGCCTGGTATTACTAAATCCAGCTGGTAACCTTAGAATTTATAAAGTAAAAATATGATGGATCCCATCGCAGACATGTTCACAAGAATTAGAAATGCTTCCGCTGTTAAAAAAGCAGAGGTGGTTTTACCGCTCAGTAAATTAAAGCACGAAGTTGCTAAGATTTTAGAAACTGAGGGTTGGATTAAAAAAGCCG
>CAYUEO010000038.1:0-8384 GCA_964443755.1 uncultured Gammaproteobacteria bacterium
CAAGACGGCTCTTATAATCAGCTAAATCTAAAAGAAGATGGGGAAAGGTCAGTAGATTACTTAGAGAATAACCCAGAGGATGCTGTTGCTGTTAGTCTGGGACTAAAACCTGCCCCAGCAGGACACACCGATACTGGAATATCTATTGCTACTGCTCTAAAAGCCAAACAAGAGAGCAATTTTAGCCTATTCTCCCAGATAATAAACAGTCTTACACAAAGACTTACCAGGCTAGGGCAAGAAATAGTGTCTGTCCGAGGTCACTTTACAGATGACTCCGCAGAAAACTATATAAAAAGAGCTATAGATACTAGAATGAAGTCACTGGCTAGTAGATTAGTTAGTAAAGCAGAAAGCAGGGGAAAGAGTTTTAATTACAAGGAAACTGTTACCGAAAAGGTAGATACAGAAGTAGCTAAAGCTAAAAAAGCTCTAAAAGAAGAGCAGAGTAAAATATCACTAGCTCAAGATATAATTAACAAATTAAGGTGCTAACATGTCAAATAATAGTATAATACATAGCGAAACAGATATACGTAGTATCCCTCTATATAGTGTATGGAAACAAATGAGACAGAGGTGTTTGAACCCTAATAATAGTAAATATAAATACTACGGAGGGCGAGGCATAAACATAGATCCCAAGTGGGGCTGCTATGAGAATTTTTACCTTGACATGATAGGTGACTATAAGAAAGGTTTAACTTTGGGTAGAGTAGATAATAATGGTGGTTATTCGAGTGATAACTGTAGATGGGAGACCATGAGGCAACAGAACTCAAATAAAAGGTGGAATGTTAATATATTTTTTAAAGGTAAAACTAAAAATTTAACGGAATGGTCAGAGTACTTGGGCATAGGGGTTGGAACTCTACACACTAGATTGAATAAATTAAATTGGAGTGTGGCGAAGTCTTTTAATTCGCCCATTGATAGGAGGTATCACAACCATGGCAAGTAAGTTTTGTTTACCTAAAGAATTAGCAGACAAACTTCACCAACTAGCAGTAGAGGGTAAGATAGATATAGCCAAAATGTACGCTATGACCCCTACAGAAAGAGGGAAGTTATTTGAGGGGTGGGTAGACCCACTAACTGCCCGAAACTTAAACTTGGAGTTTACTAAAGCTATGGTATCCCCCCAGAAGGTAGCACTACAAAAGTTCGTAAAAAGATATTTTAGTGGGACAGGAGCTAATAAAACTAAAGCAAAAGGTCTAACAGAAAAAATAGATACTTTAGACGAAACAGGGCCTTTGACTCCAACAAACGAAGATATATTTTTAAGAGATTTTATAGCTATAGATTTAGGGATAACAGTCTCCACAGCAGAGGCTTCTGCCATAGTAGAAAGGGCTACAAAACTGGAGGCACTAGCCCCAGACAGAAGTGAGTTTGGAACTCCTACAATAGAGTACTTTAAAGCAAAACAAGAGATGGAGAACTACTTACGAGCTTTGGATCCATCCAGTAGAGTAAAGGTATCTACCTCTATTAGTGGTAGGGGAGCTATGCTTTTCTCCGTTAAGTCGCCCTTTTTAAACATCGAGTCCAATACTATACAGGCTTTATTAACATCCTTAGAGAGAAGAATATTGGGGATAGGGGTCTCCCCTACTTTTATAGGTAAAAATACCGAGTATGCCCGAAATTATGCCAAGTTTGCTTTTAAAGTATTTAAAGAAACTGGGTACGATTTAACCAGGATGCGTACTCTACAAGGAACTTCTAAGGTGAGGGGAGAGTATATAGAAACACATTCACAGGGAAAAGGGCTTGCCCGAAAAATAGGTAGATTTTATGAGGATGTAGTCTTTAAAAACCTTATGTCTGCCCCCGATGTAGCCTTTGCTGGGTATGCTTTCTCCGACTCTGCCAACTTAGCTAGTACAACAATTGCTAAACAGGAAGGCTTAAAGGGAAAAGCATTAGAGGCAAGATCCCTAGAAATATTTAAGGATGCCACCAGAGTAGACCCAAAAACTAAAGAGGGGTTAAAGGTAAGAGAGCAAGGAATCGCTGATGCAGAGTATGCTACGTATACCAATAAATCTAAATCCTCCGACTTTGCTATGGGGATTAGGAAGACTCTTAATTTAGTAAGTGGAGATATAAGATTAGGAGACTTGGCATTACCCTTTGTAAAAACCCCCGCTAATGTTATTCAGGCAGGACTAGACTTTTCTGGGATAACATTGGCTCCAGATTTTATAATAAGGACTAGTAAAATGATAAATGAGATTAGGAAAGGTGAAACCCTTACAGAAGCCAGTCAAAGATCTTTCGATGGGGTAGCTAAAGTTTGGGTTAGAGCGGGGATGGGGTTAGTTTTAGCTCAACTTTTAACGAGTTTATTTGACCCAGAGGATTTTATAGGAGAATACCCTGTATCCCAAAAAGAGAGAGAGTTACTAAAAGCTAGAAATGCTACTACTAACAGTGTAAGGATTGGAGATAGGTGGATTAGTTTGGACTATTTTGCAGTTCTGGGCGCTCCTTTAGTAGGGATGTTATACGCTAAGAAATATGGAGATACTACCAGGAATAAGATATTTAACTACCACTTGGGGGTTATAAAACAAGCATCTAAAGTACCTGGACTAGAACTAACTGGAGATATTTGGCAAGATATAGATAGGATGAGATTTAATGATTTTGACAATAACTTAAAAGCTACTGCTAAAATGATTACAGATTTTGTAAACTCCAGAACTGTTCCCGCCCTTCTCTACGATATGGCTAAAATGACAGATGTCTTTGAGAGGCAAACAGATAGAGAAAAGCCCATAACTGGTTTACAGACAAAGATACCTTTTTGGAGAGAGGGATTACCAGAAAAGGAATCCGTATTTGGAGAGAAGATAAAAACAGAAGCATGGTGGTCTACTCTTTTATTTGGCTCCAGAGTAAAAACAGAGTCACAAAGTGGCGTGGTAAAAGAGATGGTTAGGCTATATGATAGTGGTAACTTACCTTCTATAACTGACTCTGCTAAAACAAGTCCTAGAATGGATGCTTTAAAAACTCAAATAGGAGAAAGTAAATTTAAGGAGGCTACATCCTATTTTAGAGAGACATATTCTGGTAATATTACTAAAGAGATGAAAAAGTCGTCTTATAAGAAAATATCAGATGAAGAAAAGGCTAAAAGGCTCGAGAAGATCAAGGACGAAGCCTTAGAAAAAACACTAAAAAAGTTTAAATATAAAAAGGATAAAAAGAAAGTTTTAGGAGGAAAAAGATGAAAAAACTAATCAGAAAAATTAAATATATCTCTAGCAAACTTGTCTCTATGGGTAAAAAAAAGTTAAAAAGGCTACTACATACTTACTATGCAAATTAGCGAACTTATTAAAACTTTATTTGCAGGAAGAGGCACTAATGTTTTTCTTGGAATTTCTGTTATTGTGGCTAGCATTTTCTCTGCTTATAGTAGCCGTAATAGCGTGGAATTGAACAGAAACTACGCAGAGAATAGTAAAAGGGTTCTTGCCATAGAGGAGTTCATTAAAGAGGATATAGCCGAAGAAGACAGAATAAGAGATAGGATACTAATTTTGGAGACTAACTTTTCAAACCAAAATCTTTTACTAGGGGAAATAAGGTTAGACGTTAAGTCTTTAATACAGAACAAATAATGATTACATTTGCAGAATTTCGTAAAAAATATTTAGGCAAACAAGTTGAGTACCATAGCTTTGGCACAGGGGCTTTATATCAATGTGTTGATCTCACTAACCAATACACCAAAGAAGTATTAGGACTTACACCAGTCATAGGAACAAACGCCGCAGACGTACCAGAAAAGGCTTTAAAAACAGAATTCACATTTATACCAAACACACCTACAGGAGTACCCCAAGAGGGAGATATAGTAGTCTGGAATAATAAAGTGGGTGGGGGTTACGGCCATATAGCTATTTTTATCAGTGGAGATGCTAACAAATTTAAGTCTTTTGACCAAAACTTTAGTATTGTACAGAGGGTAACAGAGGAAACCCACACTTACGCCAATGTTAGAGGGTGGTTAAGACCTGTTAAGGTTAATACACCAGTTAAGGAATTATTACCAAGCAACCAATTACCTTTAAGTTTTAGAAAAACAAAAGAATTTGGCCAAGCCAAAGAGATTTGGGGTGTTAAGGATACAGATGCTTTTGATACTACACTAGAGAAAGGCTTGAAAGTTACAAGAGATTTACAAGTTGCCTTAGCTGAAAAAGAAAAGAAGATAGTAGACCTAAAATCTGATCACAAAATCTATACAGAAAGCTTAAAAGAAGCTAATAGAAAAGCAGTCGAAGATTTAATCTTAGAAAACGGTAAGTTGTTAAAGGAACAGGAAAAAGCAAGTGATGAAAACATCACTAACCTTATATTAGAAAACTCAAATTATATAAAAGGCATTATTAAAGGTCATAAGGAAGAAGTTAAAGAACTAGAGGATCAAATAACAGTATTAGAGGAAAAAGCTAAAGAAAAAGAAAACTTTATAGACCCTTCAAAGTGTGATTGCACTAATGTAGAATTACCTACAGAGGAAGGGCTTAATTTTTTATCCAAATTATTAAATTTTTTAAAGATATGGAAAAAATAAACTATCCTTTATGGAAAACTTGGACCTGGAGATTTGTTAGATCAGGTATAGCTGGTGGGGCCGGTATGATCGTTATTACAGCTCCTGTATTACAGGCTAATTTTTCAAACTACAGAGTATATTTAATGATTTTGTCCTCTTCTTTTATTACTGGTTTTATAAGTGCAGGAGCTTTAATGCTAAGAGATACTTTTGGAAATAAAAGACAGACTAGCGTAGTTGATAAAATGCCTATTTAAGGTAAAGAAATATTTAGAATCGATAAAAGGTAAATTAAACCTATAATCCCTACTACTACTCTAGCTACCATATTTATAGGTGATGGTAATGCCATTTCTCCAATAACCCAAAAAGCAACGAACAGGACTAACACTGCGATTAAAATTGTAATTATCATAAATACATTATACCACTATATTCTAAACCTGTTGTATCGGTCTAAAAAGTCCGGATCTAACATCTCGTAGTGGCTGGCAACTTCTTCCTGATAAGGTACAAACCATGTGGGGTCTTCTTGCATATACTCGTAACTTCTGATTATGGCTATACCTGTTAAAACTTCATCGTAAATATCCTCCCAGCCCGCCTTTCCTCCGTAGTATACCTCATGTTTAATAACTTCGGGGTTACAACCGTACCTATGTACCCACGCTTGGTGAATCATATTATGGCTATTGTGATCTATAGTTACCAAATTAAGTGGGTGGTTCGGGTCTACTCCGATCTGGTGTCTTTTTAAAAAAGAAAATGGCGAGATATGGTGGACTGCTCCTGTATGTGCAGGGCCAAAATAATTCATACCCTCCAACCTACCATCTATAACTAAAGGAAATGTTGTGTGCTTGTCTCTTTTTAAAATTAGGGGTCGAATGTAAGGGGATCTTTTTTGTTCGGTAGGGTTAAGTGATATAAATTCCACAAATAAATTATATTTTATTTATTTGTAAAAGTCTTCCTTCGTTATGAATCTGCTACTAACCTGCCAGAGTTTACGTTTACCTTTCTCCCCCTTCTTGGCCCACCCATGCAACAATATTCTGTTACCAGTATTTATCCAAAGGAAAGCTTCTGGAATCATAATTATCTTCTTGAAGCGGGCCAGAACATTAGACTGGCTAGTAGTTTGTACCCCTACTACTCCCAACTCTCCTTCCCTGATCGCTACAATATCTATAAAGCCAAATAGGTCTACCCTACAGTTTCCATAAGCTAACCACTTCTCCACGACCTGAGCTTTGTATTTTTCTTTTCTTAGTATTGCTAGGGATCTTACTGTTGGACTTGTACTTGCCATAATTAGTATGTTGGATTAATCATAACACTATATAAAGTTCTATTGTGCCAGTTAGAACAAGTCTCCGATTCTAATTCCCACATATCTCTTTTTACAAGTCTGATAGTTTCCACCCTTCCCAAATTTCTAACTGTATCTGTCATATCTAATAAATAACATTTTTTCTTGCCTTCTGCAATTCTTACTCCCCGACCTGCCATCTGATAATAAAGTCCAATAGATTTTGTAGGTCTTAGTAAAACTATGCAATCTAACTCTGGAAAATCGAATCCTGTAGTCAAAACTCCCACATTAAAAACTGTCTGAATATCACCGTCACGAAAGGCATTTATTAGGACTTCTCTGTCGCTTTTATTTGTATTAGAAGTCACTACCCCAGAATTGGGGACGATCTCTTGGAGAGCTTCTGCTTGCTCTACAGAGGAACAGAAGACCAGAACGTGTTTTCCAAGCTCTTGGGCAAAGAATATTGCCTCCAAAACTTCATCCATCCGATCTTTTAACTTTTCTTCAAATAAAGTCAAGTTAAAATCCGACTTAGATTTATTAGTTGGGAGTTCGCTTTGTTTAAAAATAGACTTATCTATATATCTCAGGGGCATTAAATATCCTTGATCCACTAAATCTTTACAATTTATGTTAAATATAATTCTCTCCCAGAATCTCCCCTTAGTTCTATTTATAAGTTTTGTTACAGTGTGAGTTAAGATTGCTCCGTTTTTTAATCTTTCGTAGCGAGTATCCAATCTATAAGGAGTTGCTGTTAGCCCTATTACTTTTGGACTTCCTATATCTTTTAGAAAGGAGGTATACATCCCAGATAAGTTTTTAGGGTTTACTTGGTGGCACTCATCTATAATCACAAAAGGAAAATCCTGGAATAATTCTGGCTTTTTATAGATAGACTGGATAGTGGCAAAAGTATATACATTTGTATCCTTCCTATTTACAGAGGCTGAGTAAATACCAATTTCATCACTATCCACATAATGTAGCATCTTATCCACATTCTGCTCTAAAATCTCCTTAGTAGGCTGGAGTATCAGAATAGGGGCATTTATTCTGTGTGCTAGTTCTGCTATTACTAAGGACTTTCCAGCTCCGGTAGGGAGGATACAAACATCTGCTCCTTTCAGATCCTTACTCCATAATAACTTTTCCACAGCCTGTTTTTGGTAAGAACGTAAAGTGTAATGGCTCTTACTTTCTACCATAATAATTTCTTAAATGATAAGAAATTGCTGACGATGAAACACCAAATTTCTTTGCAATGGTAGTCTGTTTAAAGCCATTACTATGCATCTTAATAATTAATTTATGATCTTTGTCAAAAATCTTTTTTGCTGGACTGATTTTATTAAGACTATTATATGAGTGTTTTTCATTTTCTGAATATGTACACCAACTTAAATTATTGACATTGTTATTAGTTTTAACCCCGTCTTCATGATTAACACATGGTTTATTTTCCCCATTTTCAATAAAGGCCTTAGCCACCAATCTGTGAACTCTTACTGATTTACGTTTTCCACGATTAACCAAATTAACAGTGAGGTATCCCTTTATCGTAAACATTGATAATATTTTTTCTTTGGTAGTCCTTTCTCGTCTTCTCTTGTTTAGAAAATATTTTTTACTTTTAACGAACCCTGTAGGATGAACAAAATATCCGAGTTCCTCTACCCCCGCCCACTCTTTATCATCAAAAGAAGGATACTTGTTAATTTTAATTCTCCCCGACATTTGTTTCATTCAATATATGGTAATACACAAAACACCCTTTGTCTATAACTGCTTTCTGGTGTATTGTTGTTATAAAGCATGCTTATATTATTCATTCTCTCTCCGGTTTAAAAGCATCTACTTTTACTAAAGTCTCCTGCAATCTTTTGGCCGATAAAAAGGCCAAAAACATTTCTTGATAAAGATTAGTGTCTCTAAGGATAGCAACCTCGAATGTCCCATCTCTACTTATCCGAATAATTATCTGCCCCATATATTCTTCTTTAGGAAACTCCTCTACTCTGGCATATCTGTAAGAAGAAGTTTGTAACCAGTACTCAGGGTATATCCCACTGCTAGTCTTTGTATCCCCTATATACAGCTTTCCATCTATAGTACAAATAAAGTCCAGTGTCCCAGCATAGTGATATTTTCTGGAATAAATAGGCTGTTCTGATAAAACAAACTTTACATCGTGCTTTTTCACCCACCCTAAAAAATTGTTTATAGAGTCTTGTAAAGCCTCATTTACTGGCATTCCTGGGTTCTCCCCATTTATATACTTCTCTATCCAGTTATGCACAAAGGTTCCTATATTTCCAGCATCTACTTTCTTCTGCCAGTGGGCATTTTTAGCCCCTTCAAATATGGCTTGCAATTGTACCTCATCATAAGAAACCCCCGGCTCTATAGCCCCTTGTATATGTTCCGCAGTTACTCTAGCAGACCAGTTTACTAAGGCCGGCTTATTTATGACTCCTAGAAATTTAG
>CAYUEO010000039.1:0-6371 GCA_964443755.1 uncultured Gammaproteobacteria bacterium
AGCTGTATCTCATCGATGGAATTACCTTGGGGAAGTTAACGGATAAGCATATTATTTTATCAGATGCAGTTTTATGGGCATCATAATACTGTTTTGAAATAACTACTGATAAGGCTTTTTTAATTGAAGTGTCATTGATATTCTTTAATGAAATTACAGTCAAAAATTTCATTTTAGCATCTTGTTCTTTAATTTCTATAAATTCATTTAACTGATTGAATACTTTTTTTGCTCGATTAATTAAATGAGAAATGAACTCTCTGTTAATATGACCAGTTATAATGTCTTTGTAATATTTTAAAATGATTTTAAGTTTTATTTCAGATAAATCATCATTAGTAAAGTTAATTTTTTCAATTTTCTCTTTTAAAGGTGTAGTGAAATATGTTTCAATATTTTCGGATGCATACTCTTTACTAGTAGTCTCTTTAGATTTATCTTTTTTTTGATCAAGCCTTACTGTACTTGATATGTAACTCCCTGTTTTTGTATTTTGGTCAATTTCTGTTTCAATATGGTTTTTTATATCTGAATATATTTCTCCATCACTTATTAAATCAAATATATCTGTAATAAGTTCTGAAAATATTTTAACTCCTAAATCAGTAGATTTTTTCATTAAAATAACGTCTATTATTTCATCGTTGATAAAAGTTTTCGGACAAAAATCCGCTTTCTTAAATTTACTATATTCAAATGTTCTTGATAAAAAAGGTTTCTGTGTCTTTTCAGTAGCATCCAATAAAATTGATAAAATTTCTACATTTTCAATTGTGTTTTTAGAAATAGGAAATTTTCTTTTAGGCAAAATATATTCCTCTTTAAATTCTTTTTCAATAATTATATCAGGGCAGTCATCAACTCCTCCACTTTCTTTTGGGTTAACATATTCTCCATTAAAATCAATTAAAACAAATTTTGTATTCTGTTGAAAATTTGAATTGGTTTTATACTTTTTGAAAAGTTCGTGATATAATTTTGAAAGTGTATATGATTTTCCACTTCCAGTATTCCCAAAAATTCCAATATGACTAGCAAACAAATTATTAACACCTAATTCAATAGATACGGCTGTTTCACTTGCTAAAGAACCAAGTTTAATAACATCTTCTTTATCTTCTTCTTTTACAAATTTATGAACGATGTTAAATTCATTTTCTGTTAATAAATAACATTCATTGTCTAATAATGGTAATTCTTTTAATCCTTGCTTAAATTCTCCTTTTTCAATATATCCAACTAAGCTTATATTTAGGAATCGTTTTATACGTTCCTGATTGTTGAGATATGACTTATTTGCTAATTTTTTATCTTCTGAAATGAATTCTCCTTCAATCTTTCCAATCAATTCTTCAAAACCCTTTGAAATTTTAATATAACTTCCGACTGAAACATTTTTTAAAACTTGTCCATTATACAACAGATGTGAAGCATTTTTTGATTTATCTACACAGACATCAACAGAACGACCTTTGATGGCTGTTACAACACCAACTTTTAGTATATAATCAAGATTATTTTTTTGGTGACTCTTCATCTTCTGTTTCTTCTTTATTTAAAACCGCAACAATCATTTTTTGCTCTTTATTACCAAAATAATCTTTATTAAATTCTAATGCTATTGGGTCTAAAATATCATTTATTAACGTTGAAAATTTGTAATCGGCTAAACAAATTACGTTATGGTATTTATCCGAAAAACATTTTTCTATTTTTGTTTTTTCAGCATCATCAAGACAGAAAACATAAATCATTAATGTCGGATTTCCTTTTGCAACTCGTTGTGTAATTTCTCTTATATGGTCATCAGCAAATGAAAAGCCTGTTACAAATAAAACAGAGTTTTCTTTTTCTAAAGCATTTGAATACATTCGCAATTGCTCATAGAAATTATAATCAATTGTAGTAAGCCGATGTTTATCTTTTGTTGGATTTACCATTACTAAATCGTTGTAGGCACTCAAAAATGCTTTGAGTTGGCTTTCGCATGTTCTATCTTTTGATTTTTTAATTAAATCCTCTAAACTTTCATTATCTTTAAAATCAAGAACATCTTTACTATCAATTTCAATATCATTAATGTTAACTAATGTTTCGAGATTATTGTCGTAAATAATTGAATTATCATGTTCATCAATTTTCCAATTTACAGACCCATGCAGTTTATACAAATTGAATGTTGGTAATTCAGATTGGTTATCGTAATGTGGGCTATTTTGAAATATTGTCTTTTTAAAATTACTTGTTGAAAATTTAGGTTTTATTCTGCCAGTGAAACCATCATTAAATTCAATATTATTTGTTTCTAAAGCACAATCGAGAAATAAATCCATATTGGTTGTGAAAAGATTTATCTGCTTTCCAATTATACTTGATTTTCGTCTTAAAAGAATTGTATTTAAGGCTAAAATAAACTTCCAATAGTTTTCTTTTGTTTCCTTAAATTCTTTATTCTTTTCGGCAGCAATCTTTTTATCAAAAAAACCTAAACTACCTCTTATACAGCCTTTAAAATAAGCGTATTTAACAGATGACTCAATGAACAACTTTTCTTTAAATTCAGGTTTTTCTTCTATTGTATTCAGTAATTTTTCAATATTACTTAGTGTATCAAGATAATCTCTAGAAGCACCAGAGCCAATAAGAAAATTAATGTGGCTGCTTTCTAAAATATATCTTATTCTATCTAGTTGTTCTTTATCTTTTTTCATATTGTTAGTTGTTTTCAACAAGTTTAACTCCTCTATTCAATTCAAATTTTCTCATTCATTACCAGTGTCTTGTAGTGTTTCCACCGTACTTCCCATAATTTAGCAGATTATTTAATCCTTAATTAACACTTTCTTTTCATCGTCATAACTATAATTAACTATTTCCCCAGAAATAATTAGTTCAACAACTTTCTCAATTATTCCCAAAGGAGCAATAAACCACTCTCTTGGCATATACCTCTTACCTTTTTCATCAAAAACATCTAGGTTTAAGCATACCTTAGCAAAAAATCGTTGTATTAATTGTTCAAACTTTTGTGCATTTAGATTGTAACATTTAAAAGTTGTTATAACTTGCACATCTGCCATTAAATAAGTTGGTTGTTTTGCAGCATTTTTTACCCTGTCTTTTACAGGAACTGTTGAATAACCAATTTTATACAAGTCTTTTAAAGAGGATATTTCGGGCTTTGTAGATTTTGATTTTGCTATATAAATCCATCCCGTTTCTAAATCAGATTCATTGACAATATTGGCATTTTTAAATAATTGGTTTTCTGCTTCTGAATCTGTATCAGAAACTATCTTTCCGTTATTATATAATGCTTTAGCTAATGAACGATAATACATATTACTTTGTGTACCATTTTCAAAAATGATTGTTGTTCTACCATCTTTTCTAGTTCGGTCTCCAATTTGTCGGTCTTTAATACCGTCTTTTTCTAAAAACAATAATAATCCATCCAAAAGGTAATATTTCCCTTGTTCTAAGTTTTGCTCTACATCTTTAAACTCGTTTAATTTTCTTTTTCCTTCTCTTAATTCTTGGTGAACTTTTTTGAAAGCAGTTTCATAAAGAGCAAATTCTTTTTCTTTTATAGGTTTCCTTCGTGCAACAAAATCGGTTTCTTCTCTTTCTTTTGAACTTGGTACGTTTTTGAGTTTGAATATTTCTAATGTTTCATCTGTATCTAATATTCCTAAATCATCATCGTTTAAAATATCTTTAACACTTGTTATTTCTTCTTTTTCTCCCAATAAATTAAACTTATCAAAAGGCTTTAATACACCTATTTTATTTTTGTCAGCTCTTAAACTTTTTAACCTAGATAATAACTTAAACTCTGCCACATCATTAGATTTAGGCTCTCGTTGATGTTTTTCAAAAAAAGCATTAATTTCCTGAAAAGACTCAACTAAACGTTCGTCTTCTGTCTTTATGGTTGAGGCTTTGGGCTTTGAATCTAATATTCCAAAGTCGTCATCATTAAATATGTCTTCTAAGGTTTTCTTTTTACTCATTTGCCGTTGCTTTTCTTTTTTGTTCTTTTAAATAAATAATGGCTTCTGCCAATCTTCTTTCTTGAGGGTCGAAAGATTGAATACTTGGCTGTTCGCCAGTTTTTTCTATCCATGTTTTTATTTTAGGCCATAATAAAATGGCTTCTTCATCCGTCATGGTAATTCTTGTAGCATCAATGGTTTTTTGTATTGCTCTAAAAACAGATGCTGTAACTGATTTTGATAAAATCTCAAATGCTTTTTGAAAAGGATTAATGGTATCAATTAAATCTACACTAATATCATCAATATTTACGAAGCTATCAGCCATTCTAATAAATCGCTTATCTCCTTGCATTTCTATTTCTGAATTTTTTATAACAGAATCAACAACAACGTGCTGACGAACTTCTTCTACTTCTTCATCCGTTAAATCGGGGTACGTTTCTTTAATTATTTTTGGAATCAATACCTTATTTATAACTTCTGGGTCAACATTACCAGGCATTGCTTTTAACATTTGATCGTTTTGCAAAATAGTTGCTTTTAAATCATTTATGTCTGATTCTATAATGGTTTTAACTCTTGTAGATGATGGCTGTTTAAATCCTCTTATTTTTATCGTATTTTCTTCTTCTTCTCCATCTTCAACTGTAGTACCAGGTGGGTCTAATAATGTTTTAAATTTAAAGTTGGGGGCTAATACTTGTTCCATTAATAAGGAAGCTGTAATTGCTTTCAGCATATTGTTTACCGACAACTTTACATCATCTTGTACGGCATCTGGTTGAGCAATTAAATTGGTAAATTGTGCGTGTGATTTATTTTCACTATCTCTTGTACATCTACCAATAATTTGAATAATTTCTGTTAATGAACCTCTATAACCCACCGTTAAAGCATGTTCACAAAAAGGCCAATCAAAACCTTCTTTTGCCATACCTAATGCAATGATAATATCTATATCATCAGCTTTAGAACTCTTTCGCAAGTATTCTTGTATTTTATCCCTGTCTTTTTGGTTATCATTAACCAAATCAGCAACTTTAAGTACGTTATTTGTTTTTTTACTTTTAATAAATAATACACCAGTATCAGGGTCTTGGTATTCCAATTCTCCTAAACTATCCACAATTCTACTTACTTCTTCATACTTATCTTTTTCCGATTCACCCGAATTAACACTTGGAATATGTACAATCGTTTTTTTATTTTCATCTAAAATTTCATTTATTGCAGATGTATATTTTCCTTGGTAAAAATGATAGCCAATACCCAACGATTTTAAGTATTCGTAACCATTTAATTGTTCGTAGTAATTATAAGTTACCCTAGTAAATTTTTCTTCTACTTCTGGTAATAAAACTGGCACACTATCTCCTCTAAAGTAAGAACCAGTCATTGCTACAACATGAGCATTTGATTTTTCCATGATAGAACGCAACACCTCTCCTAACCTATTTCCTGCATCTACCGAAACATGGTGAAATTCGTCAATAGCCAAAACGGTGTCATTGAATTTTTTTTCATCAACTGCATCAAAAGCAAAACGCAAAGTAGCGTGAGTACATATTAAAATTTGCTCATCACTTTCTAAAAAGTTTAAAAAAGCAGTTACTTTACTTTTTTCGCCACCTGGTGTACATAAATTATATTTTGGATTTGGATTCCAATCGGCATAAAAACCGTATTTCTTCAAATCTGTTTTAGCAAATGAACTTCCAATTGATTTTTCGGGAACAGCTACAATAATTTTCTTTAACCCTTGGTTATTTAGTTTATCTAAGCCAATAAACATTAAAGCACGTGATTTACCTGATGCTGGTGGTGCTTTAATTAACAAATATTGTGCAGTACGAGCTTCATAAGCTCTTTCTTGCATTTCTCGCATACCAAACTCATTGGTTCTTTTGCTTTTTCCTGTTTGGTTGTAGGTTACATGTACAATATCGGGCATAATTTGTTTTTTGCTTAAAAACAAAAATAAATAACTATATAATTGATATACAGCTTATTATTACGTTTGTTTTTTGTTTTATTTTTTATTTATTTTTTTTTGAATTTCTCTAATTTTATTTATTCTGTAAACCATGTTTGTCTAAAAGTTTGTCTAAAAGTTTATCTAAATTTTGAAATATATTTCAGTTTTTAGACAAACTTTTTCCATTTATATTTTCTTGCAGTTCCTTGATTTACAATAGTTTTATCTTTTTTATGCATAGTATAAAGCATATTTACTCATGGGTTGTTTATTTTTTTAATATGGTATTTGTGATTTCTACGCAATTCTTACTTTATTTTCTTTCTGTTGTTTGTCTAAAACTTCAGGAAGTATATCTAAAATTAATTTGTCTATAGCTTACTAATGGTTTTGTTTTT
>CAYUEO010000039.1:6471-8293 GCA_964443755.1 uncultured Gammaproteobacteria bacterium
TCAGGAAGTATATCTAAAATTAATTTGTCTATAGCTTACTAATGGTTTTGTTTTTCGTTTTATTTTTTTTTGAATTTACTTTTTACATATTTTCAAGAATTAACAACTAAACAACTTTAAATCAGTCAATTATAAAAATACTTTTTGATTTACTTATTTTTTACTTATTTTTTTGAATTTATAAAATACAGTTTTGTTTTATCGGAACCTTCCTTATTAATGGCTCCAGTATTAGCTAATTTGTAAACAATTTTGGCGATATCTTTAGCAGGAATTTCTTGAATTCTAGATTGTATTTCTCTCATTTTACTTTTACCATTATATTTCAAATCTTCTATGATTAAGAATTCTAATTTATAAGGTTCTAAAGTTTTTAAAGTAGGTTTTATACCCAATTTAGCTTGAGAGAATAATTCAGAATTTAATAAAAATCCTCTTGCCTTTTTTTCTCCCCTTGTAATCAATATTTCCTTTTCAACTAATGATCCAATCCAAGAACTCATTTTTTCCTCTTGACTTAATTGTAATTTTAAGGCTAATTGTGTAGAAAGAATCTTCTTTTCTGTGGCAACAATACCCAAAGCGATGTATTCTTTTTGTGTTAAATTAAAATGTTTATCAATATAATCAAGAATAGAAATAGCTTCAGTATTAACAGAACCAGAAAATATGGTTACAGAAACTTTAGTGAAATCACTTTCAATAATAGGTAAAGGTTTAGCATCTCTTGCTAATTTTTCATAAACTAAATCATAACCAGAGCCTTCTCCCTCCATTAATTTTAAATTACTTAAAATTTGAATTAAGTGTGGATTTCTTCGGTGTCGTTCATGTAATATATTTTGAGAAGTTACACCTAAAGGCAAACTTCCTGGATTTGTAATTACCATTCTATCAGGATAAACTTCTATAAAAATATCACCAGAAATGGTATATTTTTTATGTGCTATTGCATTAACTAGTATTTCTCTAATAACTTCTCTAGGATATTGACGAATATTTTTTCTAAACAAACCGTCTGGTAATTCTGTACTATATGTTAATTCAACAGCTTCTTTTTCAACTTCTAATATTAATTCTTTAGGATTAAATTGATTAAAGTGCCATTCTTTTTTTCTTATTTTTTCTTCCCTTTCGTTATAGACAATATACTGAACAGTAATAGGATAACTTAATCTTGCTCTTTGGGCAGGTGTGCCTAACCATAAAATACCGATATTGGTTAAATATTTTTCAGGACTTATTAATTGATAAAACTCTAGCAATTCAATGTTTTCCTTGTTTTTTATAAAATCAGAAACCTTTTCTGAACTGCGAATATCATTTAAAAACAATGTTATTTTATCAGGGTCGGCTTGGTCTAAAGTTATTTTTTGCGTTACTATAATTTCCCACTGAAATGCTGTTTTTTCGGCTGCAAGGTTTGTTAATTCTTCGCTACTGACAGGAAAACAATTATCAGAAATTCTAATAAAAACTTTACCACTTGATGTTGTTGCTATTGTTCGAGTTGATGGCAATATAGCAAGCGTAAAATATGCTCCTCCGTTGGGGTGTATTATTATTTCTTGATTAACAATACCTACACCATCGGTTAAACTTCTTAATTTTTTAACTACTTCGTTTACCTCTTCTATTACTACTTGTTGGTTTTTTGGTGGTTCGGTTTCTTGGTCTTCAATTCCAATAACAATAGTACCACCTTGTGCATTGGCAAAGCATACACAGGTTTCAGCCAATGATTTTAAATCGGCTTTTGTACCTATTGCTTTTTTTAAGCTTTTGTAGTCTATATTTTTATCTTCTATCATTTCTTTTTTCT
>CAYUEO010000040.1:0-8222 GCA_964443755.1 uncultured Gammaproteobacteria bacterium
TATTGTTAAATCCTGTTTCTATTTCATCAAGAGCTAAAAATGAATTTTCAACGGAGTAAATTTGTTTGGTGTTTTTATTTTTTCCACCAACTTCAAAAGTGTATTTATTATCTATAATAAAATCACCATGTTTGGGATAGTTAATTTGATGTGTATAATTGAGTTGATTGCAGAAAAAAAGCTCACGAACAGTACCTATTTCTATTTGTTCGTTGCATAATGCATAAAGAATATTGGTGTTATTTAAAAAGAGTTTTTCTGGTTTTTGCAATAATTTGTTTCCTGTATTTTTTGATTTTAGCAAAGTAATCAATTCGGCTTTTTCTATAAAATTTAAGTATTTGTATAAGGTACGTAAGTCGGTAATATTCAAATTTGCTGATAATTGCGATAAATTAGGCGTATATGGAACTGAAGTAGCCAAAGCTGCTAACAATTTTTTTATTTTCCCGATAGTTTCAAAAGTAATTTCAGTAGTAGAAGGAATATCTACTTCTAAAATAACATTAATTATATTTTTAATTCGCTGATAATATTGCTCTGTTTCTTCGTTATAGAAAGGATAATAACCATGTAATAAATAATTTTTAAATTGAGGTAATATTTTAAATTGAGAGGTTATGTTTTCGGCTAATTGAATATGATTTTTTAAAATTTGATTTAACGTCAATACATCAAAATTTAGTACATTGTTGTATTGTAAATACTCTCTAAATGACAATCCACTTAAGGTATAAGTACTTTTTCTTCTGCTTAAATCTCCATTTCCTTTGTACAACTCTATGATTGATGAACCAGAATAGATAATTGATATTTCTGGAATTAAGTCATAAATATTTTTTATTTCAGCAGACCAATCATGTTTCGATTGTTTTGACGGATATTTATGTACCTCATCTATAAAAATATATTTTCCACCATACTTGTTAAATTCTTCTGCTGTTTCTAGAATGGTATGGTTAAAAAAATAGGCATCATCAAGCGTGATATATAACACTGATTGAGGGTTTTGTTTTTGCAATTCTTTTGCTTTTTGCAACATCAATGTTGTTTTTCCATCTCCTCTCGACCCTTTAATTTCTATTAATCGCTGATTCCAATTAATTTTAGCATATAAACTACGTTGAAAATCGTTTTTCACAACCTTCAACAATTTATTGCTTATTTCATGTAAATACTGCATTTCGAAACAAAAATACTAATTTATGTAATGAATTACATAAAAAAAGATTAAAATTATGTAACTGATTACATTTTTTTAATAAAAAAATGTTCCAAGAGGTAATAATGAGTATGTTGATTTTGTACCTTTTCAAAACAAAAGATGTTTTATAATTGCCAAAAATCTTCTTTCAAAAAGAAAAAGAGGGTTTTGTAATAATCCTTTTAGAAGATATTTAATAGCGATTATCTTGTTTTTTTTTGTTAATGCTAGGTGTAGGGAAATGTAGGTGTAGCAGCTTGATTTAAATAAATGTAACTTTCCTTTGTAATAATTTAATATTTCTTGATTGTTTAAGACTAATACAAGAAATAGATTAAACCGATTAATTAAAGAATCAATGTTCGTATTAATTACACTTCTTGTATCATGATTTATAATACTAGATGTTATAACTTCGGAATGATAGAGTTTATATTTTGAGGCTATTCTTAACCATAATTCCCAATCTTCTATTGCTGATAATCTTCTATCTTCATTAAACTTAAATTCTTGTGCAACATTTTGTTTTAAAAACACGCCATTGCAACTAAGGAAATTACCCGAGATTAACTTAATATTTAAATTACCTTGAATTGCCTTGACAGAATTAATAATACTTCCTTTTTCATCAACTATAGTATATCCCAAATGAAACCATTCTGGAAGATTAATTTTTTCTATTGTTTTACTTGCTTCACTAAGATGATTTGAATGCAAAATATCATCTGAATCAAAAAATGTAATATAATTTCCCTTAGCTTTACTGCACCCATAATTACGAGCAGCACCTCTCTCCTCATTTTTTTTCTTGTAATACTGAACTCTAGTGTCAGAAATTGATTTTACAATTTCTTCTGTATTATCTGTACTTCCGTCATCAACTACTATTAGTTCAAAATCTGAGTAAGTCTGATGTAATACTGATTCAATGGATCTTTTAATAAAACTAGATCGGTTATAAGTGGGTATAATTATTGAAAATTTTATTTTATTATTTATCATATAATTCCGATAATTTTTGAACCATTGTAGTAATATCAAACAATTTTAAAACTTTATTTTTTCCATTAAAAATTATGCTTTCTTGTAAAGACTTATTCTTTAGCATCTCATCTAAAGCATTTACTATTGCTAGGAAGTTTTTGAATGGCACTACAAGTGCGTTTTCTTTGTTGTTAATAAATTCCGGAGCAACACCAGATAATGTTACAATTGAGGGAATTTCTGATGCCATTGTTTCAATATAAACCTGACCAAAAGCTTCGCTTTTTTCATCTATTGGAGTATGTATGAATACATCAAATAATTTATACAAAGCAAATATATCATCTTCGAAATGTATTTCTGTAAAACTATTTTTTGGTAATTCTTGTAAAAGAGTTTTAATTTCCGCAGTATAAGGTCCTTCAGCATTAGCCAAAATAAGATGTGCGTTAGGGAATTCTTGTAATATTTCTTTAAAAGCTGGAATTATATATTGAACTCCTTTCCAATGAATATACCTTGATATTACACCTATAGTTGGATAGGTTGGTTTTGAATCAAAACAATGTCGTTTTATTACCGCATCAACTCTTTCTTGAGAAATATTTTCAAAATAATTAAAGTCAAAACCATGATGGATTAGCGTGATTTTTTTTGGATTGACATGCTCCATCTCTACCAAAATATTTTTAACATTTTCACTAATAGCTATGATATTTGTTGATAAAAAATTTATTAATTTATCATATTTTACAGCTTTTGGGTGATATTGGTGATGTATAGTTGCATTATGGCGAGTATGGATTCTTTTTTTTATTCCTACAATTTTTGCAGCAGTGAGTCCCACAAGGCAGGCTTCAAATAAATGACAATGGACAATTTTAATTTTATTTGATTTAAGCAGTTTAATAGTTTTAAAAATTGCAGCAGGTATATCTTTTTTTTCTTTATAATTTACACGAAATGTTGGTATGTTTTTTTTTAATAAGAATTCTTCAAAAGGCGAAAAAGTGTCATTTAAAAGAATAAAAGTGAGATTAAATTTGGAAGTATCAATATGGTTAACAATCCATTCAAATGCAAAAGATTTGTTAACAGATGAAATGATGTAGGCAATATTTTTTTTCAATTTACAGCAATTAAATCAAAGTGTCTATTAATTAAGATTGATTTTGAAGAGATGGATTCACCCGTTTCGGCATGACTTAAATTCTTATAAAAAGGCTCTAGGAACTCTATTAGTTCCATAGCAGAATCACCTTGCTCTTTTAAGTTTGAGTCATTTATTTCTATAAATAATCTGGGTCTATGCACCTCAATACAATTTTTTCCGCCTTTCAAAACTTTTAATTCAAACCCTTCTACATCTATCTTTATTAAGTCAACTTTATCAATATTATTTTGCTTAATGTAATCATCCATACGTTTTATATGTATGTTAGGTTTTTCAATACTATTGTGTATAATTCTATTTCCACCTCTATTATCTTTTGTTGGAGCTGTTAAAAAATAGTCTGCTTCTTTTACTCCTAAACCGAAAGAATTTAATTTTACATTTTTAAATGGGTTTAAACCAAGATTGGTTTTAAGTTTTTCAAAACAAAATTTATCTGGTTCAAATGAGTGAATTAAGCAATCGTTATTAGATAATTTTGCTATATTTAAAGTTGTTTCACCAATATTTGCCCCAACATCAAAAATTACTTTTGAATTTAAAATTAAATCATACAGTGCTTTTCGTGGTTCAGTTTTAATACCAAAATAAACACACCATTCCATGTAATCACTAATATCTAAACAATAAAACACACCATTTCTTTCAACATTTCTTATTGTTTCTGATGAATATTGATAATGATTTGCAGGTAAACGAGCTAACCAACTTTCTATTGACCTTCCATTAGTTAAATGGTATAATATGGCTTCACAAAATTTGTTCTTAAAAAAAATTAATCGTATTAAATTCAGTATTTTAGTTTTCATTCCTTAATTCATTAAACTTAATTTTTTTGCAACTTCAATACTGCAAACTAAATAATTAAAAGAGCTGCTTGTGTGAATGTTAGAAATAAAAGTTGTTTTTCCATTCTCATTAACATCAAAATAAATATAGTTACATTTATCAAATAAAGTTTGTACTTTTTTACCTATCTCATCATTTAGTATCTCTATAAGCATGGTTGGTTGCATTTTTTCTAAAAATTCTTTCATACCTTCAAGAACCTCATATTCATGAGTTTCTACATCAATTTTCATTAAATCAATTTTATAAATATGATTAGATCGTATGTATTCTGCCAATGTTATGATATTGATTTGCTGTTCAATTACCTTCACATTTGGTTGATTCATATTTTTATTAACTGTTACCGAATAGGCATGATTATTATTAGGTAAGTAAATAGTTGCTTCCCCACTTTTATTTGATAGTGCTAACTGATTGCATTTAATATTAAATTGATTAAGCTCACAATTAGTTACTAATTTATTAAACACCATAGGAATTGGTTCAAATGCATGAATTTCAGCACTATTATTTACAGCTTTTGCTACTAAAGAAAACAATCCTGTGTTGGCACCAACATCAAATATTGTGTGTGAATTTCTACACAATTTAATCCACCATTTCATTGATTCTTTTTCCCAACCATTATAAATTCCTTTCCAAAACAATTCGTTTTCCAATTCATAACCATAATGTTTAATTATGAATGATTCATTACCTGAAATTTTTACATTAAAAATACCTTTAAAATGTAAATGTTGATAGATGCTTTTGCTTGGTTTAAATAAAAATTTTAAAACAACGAATAATTGTTTTTTGAAAGGAATTAAATTGTATATTTTTTTAAGTAACATTGTTTAAAATTCTTTGTACCCTTTATAAATATATCCTGCACAAAGTGTTAATATTAGATTGTTATACAATTTATCAAAAATTCTTTTATTTGGTATTATATTAACAAGAAGAAGAATTAACATCCTAAAATAATAAATTGTTTTACACAACACAATCTTTGCAAGCGAATAATTTATCACAAACTCAGTATATCCTAAATTTAAGGCTAACTTTTTTGTTGCACTATCTCTTTTTTTTCGGTTCAACCAATTTATAAGTGATATTCTATCTACTTCATTATGATGTACTACCATGTATGGATCAATAAAAAAACGAGTGCTATTACTTTTTAATCGTTCGCAAAAATCATAATCTTCAGCTCCAGCGTAAGGAAACTTTTCATTGTATCCATTTATAGAGTTAAATTTACTTTTATGAATTAATAAACAAAAACTTGCTCCACTTTTAATTTCCATTAAATCAATTTCACTCCATGAATTTAAATTTATCCAACCTTTAAGACTATTTAACTTGTGTTTTAATATGAATCTCCCGAATGATATTTTCTCAAGTTCGCAATTTAACTCATTTGGATATACCCAATTAGGTAAAAATATTTTATGTGGTTCATCTTTGGCATATTGTAGTAATTTGTTTATTACATTCTTATTGATTAAAATATCGTCATCTAAAAAAAGTAGATAATCAGATGACGCTTTTGCCGCTCCTAGATTTCTAGCCGAAGCAACACCATTACCTATATTTTGATAAATATGAATAATGGAAGAAGGGCTAATATCTTTGATAGGTATTTTCGAATCATTTATAATAATTATTTCTGCTTTTTTTTGAGCTATAGATAAAAGTGCCGATTCAACAGTTTGCTTAAATATACCTCCCCTATCTTTTGTTGGGATTATTATAGATAATTCTAGTTTCATTTAATTAACGCAATAGCAAATCTTCCTAATTTATCAATAGTTGATAGCTTAATATTACTTAATTTAAATTCGTTTATTTTTGCTGCTTTTTTAACTTCTCTTAAAAACTCAACCTTATGTACATCATCAACAATCAGCAATCCATTTTTTGACAATAAATTCATCGAAAAATTTAAATATTCTTTTCTTACGTCTACAAAATTTAAATCAAGTAAAATTAAATCAAAATAATTTTTTAAATTAAGATTCTTTAATTCTTCAAGATTGTACAAGTTATCATCTTGCAGGTTCTGTTTATTCAAATAGTTTTTTGTTTTTTCAAGCCAATCATCATTATCATCTATAGAATAAACAATGATATCCATTTCTTTAAAATTATTTTGATACATACGAAATACAAAGGAACTAAAACCTGATCCTAAATCTAAAAGACGTTTTGGTTTGTATTCTATACAGTAATTCATAATAAAATAAGCAAGTTCTAACGACATAGCCATTTCTGGAGAAGAAATATGTTCAATATAAACTTTGTGTTCAGATTTTATCGAATTAAATAATGTCTTGTATTTTGCCTCGTCAACAAAATTAGATGGTTTTATTTTATCACTAAAAGGAATTGCATACATTTCCTTTTTTAATAAAATTATTCTCTTTAATTTATTTAATATTTTCATCTAATATCTTCCAGTTAATTTTTTCAACGATTATTCTATTGTAAGTAACATCAGGTATTTCCATGCTGCCTTTAATGCCATTTTTTTCGACTTTAAAAGAGAATACATTTTTTAAGACTTCTAAATCCTTGAAACTATTTCCAAAATGCAAATCAATTGTGTATCGACCAGCAAAAAATGGGAAGTAAGGAATATTCATTTTAAAAACTCCTGAGAAAATGTCTTCAGTTACTAAATTGCCAACATAATGTTTATTGTTAATTGCAAGTAATGGTTGGTCATACTCATCTTTAAAAATAACGCCTAACACAGGAAAATCCAGCCCATCTTTGCTTTCAAAATGAACGTCTAATGTAAAATCACATCCAGCATACAAAGTATCAGAGGGTATGTTGTTACATTTTAGTTCAATTGTTTTGACTATTTTTTGATTCACATTAATTCTACCATTGAAACAATTATTTTGATTTTCTGTGTGATTCATATATTTATTTAGAGTACTGATAGTATCTGATATATAGATTATTTTCCCATTTTCTAGTAAGATACTTTTTTCACAAAGTTGTTTTATCGCTCCCATATTGTGGCTAACAAACAAAATAGTTCTTCCACTTTTACTCACATCTTCCATTTTTCTCATACACTTCTTTTGAAATTCAGCATCTCCAACGGCTAATACTTCATCTATAATCAAAATTTCATTTTCTAGAAATGCAGCTACGGCAAATGCTAATCGTAATTGCATACCGCTACTATAGTGTTTTAATGGTGTATCAATAAATTTTTGAACACCAGCAAAATCTACAATAGCATCATAATTTTTAATAATTTCCGTACGTTTCATTCCTAAAATAGACCCATTCAAAAAGATATTTTCTCTTCCAGAGAGTTCAGGATGAAATCCTGTACCAACCTCTAGAAGGCTTGCAATTCTTCCACGACAAATAATTTTACCAGAGGTTGGGGGTGTAATTTTAGAAAGTATTTTTAATAAGGTAGATTTTCCCGCTCCATTTTTTCCAATAATGCCAATAGTATCACCTTGATTTACATTAAAACTGATGTTTTGTAAAGCGTAAAAGTCTTCAGTAGTGTTATTGCTTGGTTTAAAAAATGATGAAAAAGAATCTCTAATGCTTAAATAGGGTTGTTTTTCGTGTCGGATACGAAACTTTTTAGAGATATGTTGTATTTCAAGTATAGGTTTCATTAGGCTAAATAGGCAAAATAAGACTCTGTTTTTCTGAAATAAAATAATCCTACAACAAAGAAAAGAAATGCAGAGGTTACACTAATAGTTATAAGATGGTTATCAAAAGACTGCATCGAAATTCCATGTCTAAAAAATTCTACTGCTGCATACATAGGGTTTATAGCTAACAAATATTTAAGGCTTACATTGTTAATTAATGACAATGGGTAAATTACGGGAGTTAAAAATAATAATCCTTGAATCATAAATGGGATAACATATCTAAAATCGCGATACTTAATATTTAATGCAGCAAGCCAACTTCCTATTCCAAATGTTGCGATACAAGTAACAAATAAACTCAAGGGGATAAATAGTATAAAATGAG
>CAYUEO010000041.1:0-7919 GCA_964443755.1 uncultured Gammaproteobacteria bacterium
ATAGGCTGAGGGAATCGAACAGGTTGGAAGCGAGACGCGAGTTGAGGCGGAAGCCGAAATAAGCGGACGAGCGCCGAACGACTATCCGAGGGATACTTAGACGCCAAACCCCGACAAGTGAACGAGCCTCATTCTGGCGGCGGGCGAGGGCGATAATTTCCCTAGGGACTACAAAGCAAAAGAGGCCTACTTAGGCCTCTTTTAAGCTGTAATCGAAATTTTTTATCTAGTAGCTCCTGAATAAGCGATGGCCCTGACAATATCCCAAGCACTAGCTGAGACTGGATCGTATTTATAGATATATCTAAAGCTCTTAATAGCTGCCTTCTCGTTGTCTAAGTTTCTATTGGTTGGCCTTAAGCCATATGACATAACAACTACAGCAGCATCATCATGATGGTTAGTCCTGTCCGGAGCTCTAAGATAAATCTTTTTAAAAGCTGCCTCAGCGTTAGCTTCAGTATCTTTATTAATCTCACTAGGCCAACGTCCATTAGCAATCTTCACTACATCGCTCCATTCTACCTCTGATTGCGGCAATTTTCCTAAAGCTGACTTATATGAATGAACCACGCCAGCCCTTTCTCCTGCTCCTAGCTTCTTAGTAGTATCAGTACCATAGGCAACAAAGTTTAACATAGTATTTTGGACCGACTCGCTAACAGAATCACCGGCAACAATTTTGTTAATATATTTATTTCTATATTGCTGTTCTTTTTCTACGTCGCGTGACCCGACAAACCTGGCCACAAAAGATTCAATATTATTTTTGAATATCTCTTGGGCTTCAGAGATTATCTCCTTAATACTGTCGACTATCGCCTCAGCGGACTTTTCAGCGTCGCCCGCGCCATCAGGTCTAGCTTCCGTAGTTTCATTTATAATGGTTTCATCTGAAGCACTGGTACAATTTTTCTGTCTATCTAAGTTCTGCTGAGAAGTTAAAGAACATCCCGCAGGAGAACTTTTTAACACATTTCTAAATTGAATACCTGCTATACATGAGTCCTGCCAAACATCAAATTCTACAGAGCTACAATAAATTGTAGGCATAGATCCGCCTCCACCGCCGCCTGACTGAGCCACGCAGGTATTTCCACTTTTATTGTAACCAGAGTCGCAAGTAATAGTACAAGAGCTATTAATACTCCCATTGCTCACTGAAGACGTTGAACAAACTTGTAATTCAGTAGCAACAACCGACTCATTACCACTATCATCAACCGCTGTAACAGTGTAGAAATATGAAGTAAAGGCGCTAACCGTACTATCAGTAAACGTAGACGCTGTGACTTGAGAAGAATTTACTTGAGAACTACTCTTATTAACTCCTGTAGAACTTGATCTGTATATCTCATACTCCAACAAATCGGCTTCACTATTGTTGTCCCAATCTAATACAATGCTAGATCCATTGCTACTGGTTTTACTCAGATTATTTGGGGCTGCAGGAGCAGTAGAGTCAGTGGGGGTAGTGACGCCAAAGACGGTTAAATGATTAGTGGAAGATTTAAAGACTAATTTATAATCCTCAAAAGCTGTAAATGCTGTACCAATGAGAGCATCATCGATAAAACTAGAAAAACCTGATGAATACGTTTTCCACTCTACATCACTAGCGAGAGTTTTATAATATGCAGTTCTGGCTGTCGACATTGTAACCCAGTCATTCACTGAAGCATCAAAGTAACCCACCTGCATGGCTTTTAATTTGTTAAAATCAACCAAACGATTAGCTGCCACCTCAGCGTCGATATCTGACTTCCAATAAACCATTTCTATATCAATATAATCATTTAAATTATTAATTGGCTGACCGGAATTGTCACTAGCAATTATATTTTTCCCCTTTCCTCCAAATGGAGTGGCTGAATTAGTTTTAGCCACTGAAGAAGTGTTAGACACGCTCATGCTACCGGAAGCACTGGAGCTCCCCAAAGCATTGGCCGGAACAGTAATCTTTACTCCTGTGCCCGCAGTTCCGGTATCATCTATTACCCCACCGTTGGCCGGTGTCATTGGCTTGTTCTTACTCCTATTATTCCAATTAGCATCAACTACTAAAGCAATATTTTTACCAGTCACATTAGAACCGGAAACAGTAATATTAGTCTTTACTCCATTCTCTTTATACTGGGTATCCAAATAACCATCAGCCGCTCCAAACACCTGCCATGAACCATTGGACACGCCTAGACTATAAGATCCATCACCATTTACTGGAGCATGAGACATAATGCCTGTAGCAACTTCTTGAGCATAAACCCATCCATTTGGTATATTTTCCCCGCTATCCTTAACTTGATTACTATTAATATCATAATATATATGCCCTGAAATAGTCGAACTATAAGTAGACAAAACAAAATTCTTATTACTATCAGCCAAACCATCATTATCGTCATCTACCATATTTAATTGACTCGGCTCAATAGAAATATATCCGGGCTTATCAGCGCCAATCATATAATTACCGCTAGACAATACTGGTAATTTCAAAGAGTATGCACCAGACGAATCGGTGTTAGTTCCATTATGGAAACCTGTTGCCGGATTGCTTACCCAAACCCAAGCATCTTTCAAGTTACTGCCACTAGCAGTGACAGCGCCACTCACAGTGACATAATTACTATTATTACTCGTGTCTGGCACTGAAAATATTACATCTCTATTAACTCCGTTAACAACAATATTCCCTGTTGTTGGGCTCATTCCCCCGCCACCATCAGCGGCATCTGTTCCAGTAACAGGAATAAAGCTTCCTAACCCAGGAACATTTAAGAAAAATAAATAATTCTTTCCATCTTCTAGTGAAATTGCTTTACTTTGTGATAGGTCGGAAATATATAATGAACGATGAAAATTAGTTGGTGAACCATTTGCGTCTATTCCTTCTATATTAACAAATCCTTCATAGGCGCTAGTTCCATTGGTAACTTTAATAGTTATAGTCTTTAAGGAGGCGCCAGCAATACTGATATTAACCCCACTCTTGTTGCCAGACTCTAAGTTAACATTAGCAGGATGATTAGCATAGTCATCAGCATCATTTCTCTGCACTTCACCAAATTCTGGTGTCCAGATATCAACTCTGTACTTTCCGGCTGGAGCGCTAATCGTATAGGCGCCTGCACTGTCAGTCACGGCATCATAACTCTTACCTAAATTATTACCATTAACATCATAGGCAACCGCTCTAATTGGCATATAAGCTTGAGCGACGCCCTGTATATTAACAGAACCACTAATTGAATAGTATGTGGTGCTAGAATTGGGTTTAATATTTATACCACTTAAAGAGGCGCTACTAATAGTTAAATTTGTACCATATTCCATCCAACCGGTCCCAGGCGCATCTGTTTCTATTTTCCAAGTACCAGCATCAATATACAGAATATAGCTACCAGAAGCATCGGTCATTGTATCAGCGCGACCATTGCCGCTTGGCTTATAAGCCCAAACCGGAGCATAGGCAACACCGCTACCGCTGGAGTTTAAAACTTTACCAGAAATAGTATAGGCTGGTTTCTTCATGGTAATTGTTAGCCCCGTTATGTTTCCCTGTACATTTACAGCCTGCTCAGAACCGTTTGGCAGCCCTGACTTAAGAGCTCCCACAGTATAAACACCCTTCACCGGCACTTTTAAGATAAAGGTACCATCATTAGCTGTTTTTGTATTAGAGCCACCAAAGGCTCCATTGGGCTGATAAGCATACACATCAGCATTGGCAATACCGTTACCACCATCATCGGTCACTGTGCCAGCCACCGTATTAACACTTTGACCAGTTAAATTTATGGAAACCGTGCCATCATCAGAAGTGCCGCTGGTTTCTTTAATAACAGTTCCTCCTGCTGATACACTTACCTTTGTAGGCATAGGAGGCATCCAGTTAGGCATTGGTGGCGGACCTGACATTGGGTCTTTAGGCATAGCAGGACTCATTCCAACCATCCAATCACCATCTGGAAGAAATAGCTGAACGGATGGATCAGTGCCCGGATTAGTTAATGTTTTTACTTTGAAACTAGTTGGGCTGCCTGCAAAAACATCTATATCATCAGCGCCCAAGGCCCCAGTTATACTAACCGTTATAGTAGCCTTACCAACTTCAGCAATTTCTTTAGTTAAATTAATTGATTTATTGGTCGCCCCGGAAACAGTAATTGGCTCTGGCATAGATAATCCTGAATAACTAGTACTGCCCAAGGTTACGGACGGTTCAGTGAAAAACATATACTGCCCATTTGGTATGTTTGTAAAATTAACTACCGCGCTAGTATCACCGGCACCATTAAAGACAGCTGTCTTTTTCATGAGACCTGTGGTTGGACTATCTAAAAACACAGAAATCGTACCGCCATCAGTGCTAGTTACTCCTCCTAAGGTTAGATTGAAAGAGCTAGATCCTCCACCAGTAATAAAGAATGGCATTGAGTTAAAGGCCTCTAATAGAGCCCCCGTAGAGTTCTTGGTCCTAATCTGCACTTGATATCCATCCGTTTCATAACCCTTAGGCACACTGCTATTTATTATTCCATCTAAATCTAGCATCAAGAAATCGTTAGCCTGGGTCGCAGCACTTAATTTTATGACTACTGTTTTGTCACCAATAACACCAATACCGTCATCTGCGCTACCACCAGCATTAATACCGCCAGGATCAGTGCTAGCAAAAGTTACCGTGCCGGCCCCTGGACCGTTAAAATCACTATTATTGGGGCTATAAGCGTCCTGAATAGCGCCAGATACATTAAAACCTGTAGGAAATATTAACTCTATTAAACCATTGACAGGAATTTGAGAAGTAATAGGAATGCTTACAAAATATTTAGTAGTAAGTCCGGCCATATTACTCATGGGCATAACATTAATTGGCATCATCCCCATATTATCCATATCAATATCACCTGCTCCCGAGAACATGCCCCCTCCTCCTCCAAACAAACTAGAATCCATAACCATTCCCGTTCTAACATTAACTGAACCTGCGTCATTAAGGGCGTTCCCTGTCACATCAGTAATGCTAGTAGATGCAGTTAATTGAAATTCATTCCCTGAAGTTAAAGCTAGGCCATCTATCATGACAGAGGAATTTTCTAGGTTATACCTTAAATTAGCACTATTTAAACTAACCGGTGTAGAGCTAGCCCAAGAAACAGCATCTGAGGCTCTAGTCTTGATAGTATAGTATGACTTATTTACTGCCTTAACCTGATTCATCGGCTCACTAAACTCTAAAAAGAATCCATAATTATCAGCATCAGCTTGATACAGTTGTGGCTTTACTGTGTCAGGCGTGGCCACGGTAGTAAAGCTGATAATATTTTGAGTCACCGCAGCGCCAGTTATACTTTGCACTTCGCTAGTTATAGTAAGACTATATTGATGACCATTAATTAAAGCGGTGCTAGGAACAATCACAATATTATTACCATTAGAATTATAACTAACAGCAGCGTTTACAGAGACTGAATCAGTTGCATCATAGAGAGTAACAGTTGAGGAGCTAACCGTGCTGGGCAATAGAGGATTATCAAAACTCGCTGAAATAACAAAACCAAGAGGGACGTTGACAATATTTCCGCTACTTAAAAACTGATTCAAGTTAGTGCCTACGTAATTTGAACTAATAGCAGAAGTATTTGCGCCAGTGTAAAAATCATAGAAGAAAGGCCCAGGATTATTACTCTCATCGGGCATTCCCATAATTGGTTTGCCATTAACATCTTTTACATCCCTGGTTACATAGACTCTATACTGTTTATTAGTGGCTAAAGTAACAGCTACGGTAGCAGTATCAGATGTTCCTGTACTAGGACTAACAACTCCAGAAATAACACTATTAGCTAAAATATCCTTTACATAAATATTACTAGCTGTAAAAGTAGTAGCATCCATATTAAAGAACTTATCAAAGTTCAAAGTTACGGCTGTTAATGCACTAGAAACATCTCTCATCCCCATCGCCGGATACCCCGCAAAAACCATTGGAGCTAAGGATCCCCCTACAGCATTGGGGTCATTGGTGGTGGTAGCAGTAAAAGAATATGTATCACCATTCTGATCAAGGGCGGGAGGAGTAAAATCAGGACCACTCATCAAATTAACTGTTAACCCAGAAATAGTCACCGAAGCTGTATAAGTAGTGTTCAGTGCTAATCCCTCTGGGGTATTATATGCTACTCTATACATAGTATTATCTCCCCAACCCTCATTAAAATATTGCCAAGAAGCCCCAGGAACACTTGGGCTCATTGAAAAATAATTACTAAGATTTTCAGTAATACTAGAATCTAAGGCAGTGCTAAATATAAAATCCATTGGAGCACTAACCGGAACCCCTGTCATTCCATTCATGGGTCCATATGCCACTAAAATATCTCCAGCGGCCTGAGTTGAATTAATAAAAATTGGCCCAACGGTCCCAACCATTACAGTTAGAATCATGAACCAAATAAAAAAATTTTTTAAATTCTTCATATTTTTTATGATAAAAAATAGCGGCACAAGGCCTAAACCTTAAATAATTATATATATAATTTGTTGTATTTAGAGGTAACTATACTTATTTTTAAAAAATCCTAATTATTAGGATACCATATTTTAATGATAATACAAAATTATAAAATAACACTTTCTTGCGCCCTGATATTTATTTTATCTCTGTATAATTATGATTTTATGTTTTTATAAAAGAAAAGATCGCCTGAAATAATAGCCTTACTAATAAATTTTTCTTTAAATTATGATATTTTTGAAACAAGCAAGTAGACCTACAAAATTAAAAAAAATACTCTACATCTCATCCTCAATAATACTAGGGCTATTAATAAGCTTTAATCTGCACGCCTTAGTAGAAATTAACTATATTAATTGGGCGGCCAAGCAAGGAAAAATATTAGTATTTTATAGTGGTTGCGCCCTGCCATTTTTCATACAGATTAATATCTGGTTAATAGGGATAATTAGTGGATACTTTTTCGGTATATTTTTCTGGCGCAAGATTTATGTAGAAAGACTGTTAAAAAAATAATATTTGCTAAATACTTCATAAATTTAGACCCGTGCTCTAACCAAAGCACAGTAAAATAACATTTTTAATCCATAATTACTAGTCAATCCAAGCTTTCTGTACAATCTTATAAATATTGACAATTATGAAAAAAAAAAATGGATAAATTATATAATATAAACAATAGTTATTTTACAACCAAACATGAGGCTTTGGCCATGAAAAAAATAAAGGATAATTCATCTTTTTATAATGTATTAGCAGAGAGGGTGGGATGCACTTGGAATGGTTCTAAACAAATGAACAAATTTTTATTTGATTCTGCTAATAAATTCATTTATCAAATCATTTGAAATAATTACACCCAAACTTTCGTTTTCATCTCCGGTTACCATTGACGGTATTCCAATCATACATCCATTTTGATCAACTGCTAATCCGCCCGAATTGCCATAACTAATTTTTGCAGAGGTTATTATTAATCCCTCATCAACTAATAAACTGCTAACAACGCCGTCCGTGATTGTAAGAGCATAACCGCCGCTAATTGCAGGGTAACCGTATACTTTTACAGGTTCGCCGAGTTTTACACTATCAGTCCCACATTGTTTTTTATCTGCATAAGCTGGAAATTTTTTAGGGTATTCACCATAAGCTTTGTCTTCTTCTGTGTCGTAAAAAACATCATGAATTTGTAAAAAAGCTATA
Source organism: uncultured Gammaproteobacteria bacterium (assembly GCA_964443755.1). Taxonomy (GTDB): domain Bacteria; phylum Patescibacteriota; class Patescibacteriia; order Patescibacteriales; family UBA12465; genus UBA12465. Next base: position 7,727 of record CAYUEO010000041.1, read on the forward strand.
TCATACTCATCACTTAATTTTTCATCTAATATGGGATAGGCATAATAAATTTCGTCTGGCGCGCCAGTTGCTGGGTCTGGTAATATAACAAGACACTTTGTGTCATCAATATAAATATCATCTTTTGCACTTTCTGGAATTACATGAGCATTAGTTAATACTAAGCCGTCTTCAGAAAATATTGTTCCTGATC
>CAYUEO010000042.1:0-7820 GCA_964443755.1 uncultured Gammaproteobacteria bacterium
TTGACTGCAGCCTCCCGTAGGAGTCTGGGCAGTGTCTCAGTCCCAGTGAGTGGGGCCATGCTCTCGCACCCCATACCCGTCGTAGCCTTGGTGAGCCATTACCTCACCAACAAGCTGATAGGCCATAGGTCCCTCCTCTAGCGCCGGAGCTTTAATTAGAAAACATATGTTTTCTAATACCATCGAGTATTACTCCGCCTTTCGGCGGGTTATCCTCGTCTAGAGGGTAGGTTACCAATGTGTTACTCTCCCGTTTGCCATGCCTGTATTGCTACAGACATTCGACTTGCATGCCTTAGACACGCCGCCAGCGTTCATCCTGAGCCAGGATCAAACTCTCTGTTAAAGATTGTTATTGATTGACTCTATGAAAACTTGCGTTTTCTTGTGTATGACCGTTTTTTAAAAACGGACAAAATTTTCACGAATCGATGCCGATTAGCATCAAAACTTAACCATCACCATGATTGTGCTATTCTTTTTTTAAAGTTCTAAAAAATTGTTACAGGCTAGACAGCAAAAACACCAGATATGACATTCATATCTTATTTTATCCAAATCTATTCTGTTTTATTTTTAATATGCTTATTCTACATCAGCGCAATTGAGATGTCAAGAGCTTGCTAAAATAAAAGTGGGGATAATTTGGGGATGAAATTTTTTTTGACTTTTCCCTGTTTTTCCGCTATAAATAAAACATAGATCCTTAGTTGTTAAACATAATTATACAGAAAAAATGCGTATTAAATTCCATCGTACGGAAAAAAAAGTGACACCCATGTTCAAGGCTAACGCCCAAATTAAGGCGCTAGAGGTTTATTTAATTGATGAAAATAATGATCCGATCGGAAAAATGTCTACGGAAGATGCTGTTATGAGAGCCGAAGAGGCTGGTCTTGATTTAGTTGAAGTAAACCCTAAAGCCGAACCGCCAGTTGTGAAAATAGTGAATCTTGGTCAGTTAAAGTACGAAAGAGAGAAGCAAGCTCACAAACAGAAGATGCATCAAAAGAAAACTGAACTAAAAAATATTCGTCTCTCATTTCGCATTAGTGAACACGATCTTGGCTTACGTGTTGGTAGTGCAGAAAAATTTTTATCTAAGGATAATAAAGTTAAAGTCGAGTTAATATTACGCGGCAGAGAAAGACAGTATCCTCAGAAGGCTGCCGAGTTAGTCAATAAGTTTGTGACGCGCCTAAAAGCCAACGAAGACCTTAATGTTGAAGCTGAACAACCCTTGACAAATCAAGGTGGAAGGTTTACTATTATATTGATCAATAAAAAGCCATAAGCCAAGTCTTAAGCTTTAAATCAGGTCTTAACCTGTTTTTTTAATCGCAGAATATGCCTAAAATTAAGAGTCACCGCGCTACTGTTAAGCGTTTCAAGAAAACTTCTACAAATAAACTGACTCAGCGCAAGGCTGGTCAGGATCATTTTAATTCTCGTGAATCTGGAAAAACCACTCGCATGAAGCGACGTGATATTTCAACCACGAGTACTTTAGAAAAAACCATCAAGCAGCTTACTCCTTATAAATAAACTAAACACCAAATATGCCGAGAGTTAAACGCGGTACTACCCATGTTAAAAAAAGAAGAAAACTTCTTAAGGATGTTAAGGGTTTTAAATGGGGTAGAAAAAAATTAATCAAATTAGCAAAAACTGCTCGGACAAAAGCTGGGGCGCATTCTTATGTTGATCGCCGCAAGAAAAAAAGAGATGTCCGCAGTTTATGGTTAATAAAGATAAATGCTTTTGTGAGAGAACATGATCTTTCCTATTCTCGTTTTATGGGACTTTTGAAGTCTAATAAAGTTGAGGTAGATAGAAAGATACTTGCCGATATGGCCGTAAACAATAAAGTAGAGTTAGCGGCTTTAATTGGTAAGCTACAAAAATAATATGTTATTTTGGATAAAAGTCGCACAAGCAGTAATAGCCCTTCTACTTATGGTAGCTATCTTGCTTCAGAATCGTGGAGCCGGTTTAGGCGGAGTTTTTGGCGGATCAGGTGGCGTGTATATGACTAAACGTGGTCTTGAAAAAAAACTTTTTATAGTAACTGTCTTTTTAGCAGCTGTATTCTTATTACTATCTCTTGGAGTTTTCCTTATTTAGGTTTATCTCTATAAATAAATATTGCCGTTTTCGTGGAACTTTCAAAAATTCCAATTAAATCCTGGTGGCAAAAAATCAAAGCTATCGCTCTGTCTTTTTTAAGTTTTTTAAATCACAAACACGTATCTCAAGATGAGGTAGATAAGAGGTTAGTTTATTCCCTTTCAACTAGAAAAGTTCCGACCGGAAAACAACTAAGACATTTAAAAAAATTTCTTAATCCAAAAGAATATTTAATTATCAGAATTTGCGTATTTGTGTTGTTTGTAGGAGCCGTATATTTCGGCTTTGTGTTTTTTCAGGGCCATTCAAAAGTTTTACCAGCCAGAGGAGGAACGTATAGTGAGGGCGTGGTTGGGTACCCAAAAAGTATCAACCCTCTTTATGCAGCTAATCGTGATGTAGACGCAGATTTGAGTCGTCTTATATATTCTAGCTTGTTTAAATATAATTCTGAGGGGAGTTTAAGTCTGGATTTAGTTTCTGCTTATGAGATTTCAGAAGATGGTAAAGAATATATATTAAAGATAAGAACTGATGTAACTTGGCACAACGGAGAAAGACTGACCGTTGATGATGTGGTGTTTACTGTAGAAACGATGCAAAATCCAGCTTTCCATTCTCCATTATCAGTATCATTAAGGGCCGCAGTTGTTGAAAAAATTGACGAAGAAACCGTTAAGTTTAAACTCACTGAGCCATATTCACCTTTTCTTGATTTATTAACTTTTGGCATCATGCCAAAGAGATTGTGGGAAGGCGTCTCTGCTGATAGCGCTTTTTTGTCTGACTTAAATCTTAAACCTATCGGGTCCGGTCCTTATAAATTTAAATCACTTATAAGAACATCATCGGGAGATATAAAAGAATATAGTCTTGAGGTTAACCATAATTACTACGGCACAGCTCCTTTCATAGAAATTTTTAATTTAAAATTTTATCATAATTACGAAGAAGCTATTAAGGCTTTAAATGCTAAACAAATTTCTGGTTTAAGTTATTTACCTTTTAGTTTAAGAAATGAACTTTTAACTCAGAATTCGTTAAATTTTTTCGAACTTAGGCAGCCGAGATTAGTATCGATTTTTTTCAATCAAACCAAGAATACAGCTCTTGCTGATAAGGAGGCAAGAGTTGCCTTAGCGGTTGCTTTAGATAAAGACTCTATAATTAAAGAAATATTTGGTGATGATTATAAATCAGTAAACGGACCAATCTTGCCAGATAACTGGGCTTACTCTTCAGATATAACAACCTATAGTTACGACAAAGAGTCTGCGTTATCTAGATTTACAGCTAATCCGTTGAGCATAACCCTGACAGTAGTCGATTCTGGTTTTAATTCTGTATTAGCCGAAGAGGTGAAGAAAAGATGGAGTGAGGTTGGTGTTACAGTTTCTTTGAGGATTATATCAGGAGAACAAGCAATCGATGTTGTAAAAAACAGAGATTTTGAAGTTTTAATTTATGGCCAATCGGTTGGAGGTGATCCTGATGTTTATGCTTTTTGGCATTCTAGTCAATCAGGATCAGCTGGGCTCAATCTTTCAAATTATAATAATCCAGAGGCAGATAAATTGTTGACCGAAGCTAGAACAAGCACTAATCAAGATCAAAGAAGAGAAAAGTATCAAGAGTTTCAGAAAATAGTTACCGCTGATTTACCAGCTATATTCTTGTATTCTCCTGCTTATACTTACGTTCAGGGAAATAAACTGCAGGGCTTTTCTGGCCAAGTAGTAATTAGCCCATCTGACAGATTTGCCACCATCTCTAATTGGTACCTGAAGACCGACAGAGGCATGGCTTGGTAAAAATTCCAAACAAATAAAATATAAAGATTAATTCGGGGGACTTCCCCCATCTCATTGGCTTTGATTTTTCAGTGGTTATTTAAATAGACCCTTAAAATCAGGCATATAATAAAATATGTATACCGTAAACCCTACAGCTACACAGGGAGGTTCTCGTAACCGATCCACTAGTTCTTCACCGGCTCGTTCTACGTCTAGGCCTAGATTTACAACTAACCGTCCGATTAGAAGAGCTCAAGATGCTTCTAATAAACAAAAAGTTGTGACCTCTGAGGCTAGCTTAAAAATATATCCTTTAGGAGGACAAGAGGAAGTTGGACGCAATTGTACCGTCTTTGAATATGAGGGTGATATTATAATTCTGGACATGGGCTTGCAATTTTCCGATGAAGATATGCCTGGTGTCGACTATATTATCCCTAATGTGGCCTCTTTACGAGGTCGTGAACGTGATATTAGGGGCGTTATTTTTAGTCATGGTCATTTAGATCATATTGGTGCGGCTCCAATTATGTTAGAACAGCTTGGTAATCCCCCTATAATTGGTCGCAAGCTCACCTTGGCTATGGTGAAGCATCGTCAAGAAGATTATAAAAAAGGCACCACAAAAAACCTCAAGACTATTACTATTAATTCAATAGATCAGAAGATAAGCTTGGGTAAATTTAACATCAGCTTCTTTCAGGTCGAGCATTCTATTATTGATGCTGTTGGAGTTATTGTATCTACGCCTCATGGAACAGCTATCCACCCTGGCGACTGGCTTATGGAAGACGACCCAATGTCAGGAAATGTTATAGATTATAGTGCTCTATCAAAACTCCCTTCCCCAAGAATTCTAATGCTGGAAAGTTTAGGAGTTGCTTATACTAAAGAAAGAACACCAGTAAGGTCTACTCTTAACAATTTAGAAAAGATTATTTCTGAGGCCGAGAGTCGAGTAATTATAGGCACCTTTGCTTCTCAGCTCGAGCGTATTACACATCTGTTAGCCTACTGCGAGAAGATTGGTAAAAAAGTTGCTCTTGATGGCTATAGCATGAAAATGAATGTGCGAATTGCGCAGGAGTTAGGTTATATCCCGCCCCACAAAAACACTTTAATAGGCGTAGAAAGTCTTAGTAAATATCCAGAAAATAAAGTTGTCTTAATATGTACCGGCGCTCAAGGAGAGCCAAACGCGGTCTTCTCTAGAATTGTTAATAATAATCATCGTTATGTTAGTATTAAAAAAACGGATGTAGTTATTTTCTCTTCATCAGTTATTCCCGGAAACGAAAGATCTGTACAAAAAGTTAAGGATTTAATTTACCGACTTAGCGATAACGTCATCCACAGCAGTATCATGGACGTTCACTCAGGGGGTCATGCTAACGTTGAAGATATTAAAAGAATATTGCAACAGATTAAGCCGGATTATTTTTTACCAGTATACGCTAACCACTATATGTTGGTTGAGGCTAAGAAACTAGCTCTCAGAGAAGGTTTTCGTGAAGATCAAATATTTGTGCTTGATAACGGTCATGTTATAAAATTTCAAAAAGGTAAAAAACCTTTTGTTTTGAAAGAAAAGGTTAACACTGACTATGTAATGGTAGACGGTCTTGGTGTTGGTGATGTATCAGAGATTGTTTTACGAGACCGTAGATTGATGTCAGAAGATGGTATGATTGTAATAATAGCAACTATTGATTCCAAGACAGGCGCCATCATTGGTAATCCCGATATAATTTCACGTGGCTTTGTGCACATGAAAGAAAACAGAGAATTAATTGAAAAAATTCGCGCCAGAGTTAAGAAAATTGTTAAAGATAAAAATCCCATGACTCCGGCAGATGATGACTATCTAAAGAACAAGATTAGAAATGATATTGGGCAATTTTTATTTCAAGCTACCAAGAGAAGGCCAATGGTCCTTCCGGTAGTAATTAAGGTATAAAGCGTAGATTCATCAGTAGCTTAACTAAAAGACTGGCCACTGCCAGTCTTTTAGTTTAGAAGTTGATAGATAAATCTGTGGATAAAGACCTTGACAACTCTAATTGCATATGATATAGTTACAAGTTCCTTCGTAAACCAGTTGTTAAGCAAAAGGCCGATTTGAACGGGTCAGGCACGACAAGCATGGGGATTTTCTTGCTAGGGTTTTTCCGGCTTCGCGCTCGAAAATGCCTAGAAGAAATTTTCTTGCCTACCCGTTTAAGCCGGTCTTTTTTTATTCAAAAGACCTGTCTTTTCCTACTATAACGTTAACCTTATCTCTCGCTACGCTAATTTTAACAGGTGTTTTAACTGCCACAACCCCGTCTACAAGCAGTTCTCCGTTTGGATTATTAATGACAAAATTGTTTGCAGTGAAATGAGTGCCGTCTCCACCTCTAGTTTTTATGTATACATCTAACTTCCCGTCATGTGGATTAGCAAAGCGGTGGCTATTAGATTCTGACAAAAGGTTAATAATATCAATCTCTCCCTTTGAGGTTGTCTCAATCGTGTATTCACTCATGTTTATGACTGTTCCCTGTCCTGATATTGAGGCGTTGTTTAAAAAATAGAAATTATTAGCCAGCCCAAGGTCAATTTTCTCTATTCTTCTTGCTAAAAGGATGTTACAAGCTTCATCGGCATTTTTGATGCCAAAAGACGTGGCAATTGAATTATCTTCACCGATCGGCACAATTCCCAACAAGGTCTTTTTTTGAAAATCACCATAAACATCAGTATCAATAATAGAGCCGATTATTTTATTAACCGTCTGATTATTACCGACTGCGATAATGGTTTTTGCGCCATTTTTTATTTCATTTTGAATGGCTCCCTTTATGTTTTTGATCGCCCCAAGACGGATAATCTTTCCATTTAGACCAAGATCAGTCAACCTGATTTCTAGTCTATTTATTTTGCGGTTGTATTTTCCCTTGTTAAGGTAATCATCATATATGTAAACGTGCATAGGTTTGTTTACCAGGTAAGCTAAATGTCTAAATAGAAGCCCCCTTTGTTGATTCCTTTAAAAGCCTCTCTTCTTTGTTTTTTTCAGACTTTTTGTGATCCTCACTCAACATTAGAAGTTGACCATTAATTGAGGCTCCTTTTTCGATAGAAATTTCTCCATAATTTAGGTCTCCTGTAATTTTGGCGGTTTTACCAATAGCCAAGTAGTTTTTTGTCTTAATATTGCCACGCACTTCCCCGTTTATAACCGCATCTTTTGCGTCAATATTAGCTACTACTACTGCCTGATTACCAACATATAGGTTGGCCGCGGTTTTAAGCGATCCCTCTACCGATCCTTCAATGACAATGTTCCCCTGCCCTTGAAAATTTCCCTTAACTTTGATTGAAGAACCGATAACTGTCTCGGCGTCTTTGAATTTTTCTAGATTGTTTTCTTTGTTAAACATATATATTATTTTACTTACACCTGCCTTTATATTAGTCTAATAACCCCATAATGTCAAAGAAGTTTTAGATATTTTGACACCCAAATAATCAAATTTTTTATATAATTTGTTAATTTCTAATAAAGATTGTAAATTTATTACAGTTCATATAGAATTAGCAGTATTGGAGGTTATATGTTATTCCTTGCTATTCCAATATTTTTATAAGTTTGTCCCTGTAGTTCAAAGGATAGAACAAGAGCCTCCTAAGTTCTAGATCCAGGTTCAATTCCTGGCGGGGACACAAAGTTTATCATGATTTGTCAAGCATAATTGACAAAGAATTGTGTTTATGTTATTTAACTATTGACAATTATAATAGACCTTGTATTATATAATGAGTTATTATACGAACTTTAGATATAATATTGTTCCTTGAGGAACAAGATAAATTCTAAATATTGTGTTAATAAGGATATGGGCCATTAGCTCAGTTGGC
>CAYUEO010000043.1:0-7806 GCA_964443755.1 uncultured Gammaproteobacteria bacterium
TATTACTCCTTTTTCTCTAGCTATCTCTTCTTCATCAAACTGAGAATTGAGTAACATATCACTAACAATATCCATGGCCCGGCCTAATTTTGGAGCGGCTACTTTTACCCAATAACCAGTATATTCTTTGGAAGTAAAGGCGTTGTATTCGCCGCCTAAAATATCTAAGGCGCTAGAAATCGCTAGTGTTGTTGACCTTTTTTTAGTTCCTTTGAAGAAAAGATGCTCGAGAAAATGAGACAAACCACTCTGCTCTCTACTCTCGTATTTCGATCCCGTCTTAACCATGACTAGAACAGTTACCGTAGCGGCGCCCTTAACCGGAATCATGACCAAAGGGATCTTATTTGACAGGTGTTGCAGTTTATATTTATTCATATTTTTTATAATTAATGTGTTTTAAATTTACCACAAAACTGGTATAATTCAAAGGTGACCACTAGACAAGAACTTAATTAAGATAAGGATATGCCCTACAAAATAAGCGACCGTAATTTCGTGGTCAGCCACGGAAAACAATACAAAATCCCTCAAGTTAGAGAACTGCCTGACCAAGAAAAGCCTAGAGAAAAAATGATCAGTGCTGGCGCCACTAGCCTTAGTTCAGCCGAGCTTTTGGCTGTAGTCCTAGGAGTAGGCACTAGAAAAGAAGAAGTCTTTACAATGGCCCACCGTCTACTTCGTGAATATGGCGAAAAAGGAGTCGCTTATCAAAAAGATCCCCGTCAAATAGAAAAAGATTTGCAGATTCCTATCACTAAAGCCTGCCAAATTGTTGCTTGTTTTGAGTTGGGGCGTCGTTTTTATCAGAAAAAACCCGGTAGCGGTATAACTATTCGCACGGCCCGGCAAGCCTTTGATTATCTAAAAGACATGAGTAGTCTTAATAAAGAGCAGTTTCGCGGCCTCTATCTAAATACTCACTATCAACTGATCCATGACGAAGTAATTTCTCTAGGATCGTTAGACGCTACCATAGTACAACCTCGAGAAGTATTTAGACCAGCGCTTGAATACTCTGCCGCAGCTATTATAGTCGCACACAACCATCCCTCTGGCATACTAAAAGCCACTAAAGCAGACGTTGAGATAACCAACAAGCTCATTGAAGCTGGAAATATTATGGATATTGAAGTCTTAGATCACATAATTATCGGCAAAAACCGTTTTGCCAGCATCATGTGAGTAAAATAAAAAAATACATTATCACCCAGCGCCTGAGTTTGCTTCGTGATGAAAAGAGCGTCAAAAGACATATTGCTGATAACGACTATTTTGGTACGGTAGCTACAATCCTAGCTCTTCTTAAACATCAAATAACAGCCGACTCGAATAAACTATCTCCTCAAATAGAAAAATCCTTCGCCAACTTGGAGAAGGATTTAAATTTCTTACAAAAAAAATATCAGATAACTCTCTGCGACACAGATTCCCCTGATAAAAAACCTTATAGCAATCCTAAGACTAGAAATAAGAAAATCAAACCAAAGGGCAGGCTAATTAACCAATGATCAAATATCATCAGGATTACTAGGGCTGCTAAAACCGCTCCACTATAGACCGCTCGGCGGTCTTTTCTAATTAAGAAATATAAGAAAGCCAGAAAAGACACTAGAGATAAGATTCCGCTTTGAGCAAAAAGAAGTAAAAAGGAATTATGAACTGGCTGATAAAACCAGGCTTCCTGTTTAACTATATCGCGCTCTTCTATGGCCTGAGTATAATTTCCAGCCCCGGCACCAAAAATCCAACACTCTCGAATCAGCGATCCAGCTTGTGTCACATAGCTACCTCGTTCATCTAAAGATTTTTGCTCTAACCTGCCTTGACCTTGCCAAGCGCCTGCTGTTCTAGCAAAAGCTAAATCCCGATATGGAAAGGCCACAATAAACAACATGACTACTGAAAAGAAAATCAAAGCCAAATACCGCCCTAGCATCCAACGATCAGAATTATAAATCAAAATAGCTAACAAAACTAACAAGCCCGTTACATAGGCTAACCAGCTACCCCGAGAAAAAGTAAAAAATAAAGCGGTTAAGGCAATAAAATAAAAGATAAACAATAGGAGTGATGTAGCGGCTTCAGTTTTAGATCTAATCATTTTACGCTCAGCCAAGAGATAGGCGGTAATTATTAGGGATATTGCCAAAACACCACCTAAAATATTTGGATGATCAAGTCCGCCATAAGCTCTTAACCATCTCCCAGATACAGTTTCAACTACAGAAGCTCCAGTAATATCTGCGTTACGAACTGCTAATCCTAAAAACTTATTAGCTGGAGAAAACTGCATTAGAAATTGATATATCCCTAAACTAGCCTGAAAAAAAATGCTTAAAAATAGACTGCCAATAATTTTACTGGTACTAAACTGACTTTCTTCATAGCTATAGCTAATAGTTCCTGCGCGAATAATATAAAAAAGACCAATACCCATAAGCACCAACAAATAGTGATAAAAGGCCAGAAGTTGGTCTGAGGCGAAGAAAAAGGATATTAGTATTGATAATTCCAAGGCAGCTAAAGATATCCATAGAGGCGAAATTGGCTCAGAATCTACTTTACGTTTTAGTTGCCAAGCAAAAAAGACAATTAATACAATCAAAAGCAGCAAGTGGCTAACGTATATACTTATCTCGGTGAAATTGGTTTCAGCTGAACGAATAATCAGCTTCGTTTGCCAGGGCAGAAGAAAAACAAATAGATAAAAGGAATACTCAACTGTGGCTGCTAAAAAGCGTTGCAATTTTTTGGACATATTTTTTTTCAAACTCTCGGCGCCTATCACGCTTATAAAACTTAAGTACCTGATTACTTATTACCACGCCGTCGCTATTTCCAGCAGCCGACTTCAAAACCTCGGGCATAATTTTTAATTGCAAGGCCCTGGCGAATTTTTCAAAAAAACCTAATCTTAAAAGCGGCGTCACTTCGGTATTTGTTGGCTTATCAAAACTATTAGCTTTCAAAAAGTGCTGATACGTTTCATTCTTATTATACAATAAAACAAGTTGTTGATGCCAACGATCAAAATAAGGATCATTACCGGAAAGCCGCAAGGAAGAAATAGATAGCATGGATTTAGATAAGTAGAAACTAAGGCAAGCTTTATCACGTTTTGTTTTGTCAGTAGGACGGCTAATCAAAATTTTAGCTAACCCGGTACAATATAAACGGCTGAGCCATAAAAACCCCGGCTTGGTAATAATAAAAAAATCAATATCGCTATCATCGCGTAAGTTATAATGACCTATTGAATTGGCAAGAGCAACCATCTCCACTCCCGGGAACAAACCAAATAATGCAGCGAACCTTTTAGCTTTAATAATTTTACGAGCCGAATAGTTATGTCTCTTCTTTCTTGTTTCTACTATTTCTTGCCGACCTTTAAGAAAAAAAAATCCCTCCTTCTCCTCTAAACTATTTTCAAACTGACAAATATTTCTAATATCCTGCAGTCGGGCAGTTTGTTTAATATCTGATAAAATTTCTAACGGAGTAAGTGGATAATCAAATAAATCAAAGAAGGCAATAGTTTGAATCACTGCCTCTCTAAGACTGATAATTGTCATCTCCACTCGATTCTCCATAATTAAATAGACTTGGGTCTTTCGATCTTAATAACCTCAATATCGCTTTCTTTAGCGGTGATTTTGGTCACATCTTTATCAATCTTTTTAAACTCAGTATAGGCATTATTATAATGGTTAACTGCTGTAGACATACTAACTCCCAGTTTTTTCATAAATTCATCGTAACTACCTATGTGACGCTGTAATTTATCAATACGTCCGATAATTTCCTTGGCCTGCTCCTCTATTTGCATCGCCTTCAGGCCCTGGAGAACTGTTTGCAAATAGGCTAAGAAAGAGGTAGGCGAAACAATAATAACTTTCTTATCGCGAAAAGCATATTCAATTAAATCACGGGTATTTACTTTAACGGTGCCAACGCTGTTGACCAACAAATCATAATATATAGCCTCAGAAGGAATAAACATGAAGGCAAACTCTAAAGTATTTTCCTCTGGCTTAACATACTTAGCTGTTTCGTCAATTCTATTTTTTAAATCTTGTTTAAACTGAGTCTCTAACTTTTGTCGCGTAGACTGATCAGTACAAGAAATAAGTCTTTCATAATTCTCCAAAGAAAATTTAGCATCAATAGGGATGACCTTATCTTTTACAAAAACAACGGCATCAACTATCGTTCCGTCTTTAAAAGGATACTGTGTTTGATAAGACTTAGGTGGCAAAACATTTTTCAAGGTCTCTTCTAAAAAATACTCTCCCAAAACACCCCGCTGCTTAGGGTTTTTTAAAATATCCTGTAGATTTTGGAGTTGGGCTGAAAAATTTACTACCTGCCGATTAGTTTCATCTAACTTGATCAAACGTTCAGTAACTTCTTCGATCAGCTTAGCAGATTGGGCAGTAATGTTTTGGACTATTTTAGTATTTTGACCAAACTGCTCTTGATTAGTTTTATGTGTCTCTGAAAGTTTCCTGTCCATTTCTAAGCGCAGTTCATTATTTTGTTGACGCAGTAACTCTAAGCGTTCAAGCAACGCTCCCATTTTTTCATCTGAGCCGCTTGGTTTCTGACGCAGTAAGATTACAATCACCGCTCCCACCCCAACTACAATAACGGCTAGCGATCCAACAATTAAATAAATATCCATATATAATAATTATAGAAGAAAGCTAAGATTTAATACAGCCTCAAAAAAAGGGGCTATATCAGCCCCTAAATTTTTTACTTGCGCTCTAATTTAAGTAGGTCCCTTATTTCAGTCAGTAATTCCTGATCTTTTGTGGGAACGGATTTCTGGGGAGTATCTGGAGTTTTTTCGTTTTTAACCTTTTCTTTTAACATAGCGGTAGCTTTAACCATTAAGAAAATGACTAAAGCTATCACTAGAAAATCTAAAATATTTTGCAAAAACACACCCACGTTCATGACTATCTCAGAATTTTTTTCTGAAGCTGCTCTAAGCACCCACTGGTGATCAGCTAAACTTCCCTCACCAGAAATTAGCCCCAAAGGCGGCATAATTACATCAATCACTAGGGAAGAAACGATTTTAGAGAAGGCTCCTCCAATGATGACAGCGACGGCTAAGTCAATGACATTGCCTTTGACGGCAAAGTTTTTGAATTCATTAATAAACTTTCTCATAGTAATTTTATATCCAAGTAACCCCAGCTACCTTATCACCACTATCTTTGAAGCGCATTATTCGTACTCCTTGAGTATCACGACCCAAAACATTAACCGACTTGAATGGAGTTCTAATTACTTGACCCTTAGAAGAGATGATAATTAAGTCATGTCCTTCCATGGTATCAGCGTTGACCAAGAAAGCATTAGTAATCTCTCCGGTCTTGGTGGTAACTTTGGCTGTCTTGATGCCGCTGCCACCTCGACCCTGAACCTTGTAAGATCCGAAATCTGTTCTCTTACCGAAACCGTGAGCCATGATAGTTAAGATCTGATAATGTCTTTTACGTTCTTTATCAGTTTTCGCCACGCCCATGCCAATAACTTTGTCATTTTTGTGTAGGCGAATACCATGAACACCAGCTGCACCACGTCCCATATCGCGAACATCAGTTTCCGCAAAGCGAATGGTCTGTCCTTGGGAAGTGACTAGTTGAATATGGTCACTACCGGAAGTTGGCTTAACCCAGATTAACTTATCGTCTTCTTTAATTTTGATAGCAATTAAACCATTACGCCGAACATTACTAAAGGCGCCGATTTCTACTTTTTTGACCAAGCCTTTTTCTGTGGCAAAGAAGAAATACTTACTAAATACTGCTTTATCGAGAGGTAATATTGAAGATATCTGTTCACCTCCTATTAACTGTAAGAAGTTAACTACCGGAGTGCCTTTCGCGATTCTAGAAGATTGAGGAATTTCATAAACCTTAAGTTGGAAGGCCCTGCCTTTGGTTGTAAAGAAGAGTACGTCGTGATGAGTCTGAGAGGTAAACATAAACTCAACCATATCCTCTTCTTTAGTTGTTAGGCCCATAACGCCTTTACCGCCTCGAGCCTGAACTTTAAAAGTACTCGGCTCAATCCGCTTGATGTAGCCATCTCGAGTCATCATAACCACGGTTTCCTCATTAGGAACCAAGTCCTCCATACTAAACTCCTTAATACCGTGAGCCACAACCTGCGTTCTTCTCTCGTCACCAAACTTATCAACCAATACTCTCAGCTCATCTCTGACGATACCGCGGATTTTAGTAACTGACTTTAAAATACCTTCGAGCTCTTTAATCAATTTATTTTTTTCCTTTAACTCTTGCTCAATTCTAAGCATCTCTAAGTTAGCCAGATTCTGCAGGCGCATTTCTAAAATCGCAATCGCTTGTTTTTCAGAAAGCTTGAACTTCTTGATTAAACTTATTCTTGCTTCTTCTTTATCTTTGGAAGCTTTAATAGTTTTAATTACCGCATCAATATTTTCTAAAGCAATCATTAGGCCCTCAAGAATATGAGCTCTATCTTTAGCTTTTTGCAGTTCAAAAGAGGTTCTGCGCTTAACAACTTGTTCGCGATGCTTAATATACTCCTCAAGAATCATCTTCAAAGTCAAAACTTTTGGTTGCAGACCATCTATAAGGGCCAGCATGTTCATGTGGAAAGTTGTCTGAAGAGAAGTGTGCTTATACAAACTGTTTAAAATTTTCTTGGGATAAGAATCTTTTTTTAGCTCAATAACAACCCGCACGCCATCTTTATCAGATTCATCACGCAGAGCCTTAATACCTTCTATCTTTTTATCTTTAACAAGATCAGCAATCTTCTCAACTAAATCTGCTTTATTAACTTGGAAAGGAATTTCCGAAATAATTATTTTAAAACCACCGCCCTTATCCTCCTCAACTTCTGCGCGACCTCTAACCACTACGCCACCTTTTCCGGTCGCATAAGCCGCTTGAATTTCTTTCTTATCATAAATAATGCCTCCGGTTGGAAAATCAGGGCCTTTAACAAACTGCATCAAGTCTTCTACGGTAGCCTCGGGATTCTCTATTAAGTGATCAATAGCATCAGCCAATTCTCTCAAGTTATGGGGAGGAATATTGGTAGACATACCAACCGCAATACCCATAGTACCGTTTAGAAGAAGGTTGGGCAGTTTAGCTGGTAGTAAACGAGGCTCTTTCTGACTACCATCATAATTAGGAATAAAATCAACAGTATCCTTATCTATATCAAACATCATTTCTTCCGCTACGGCAGCTAATTTAGCTTCTGTATAACGCATAGCAGCCGCATTATCTCCGTCCATGGAACCAAAGTTACCCTGCCCTCGAACCAGAGGATAACGCATGGAAAAATCCTGAGCCATTCTAACCATTGAGTCATAGACAGCACTGTCACCATGAGGATGATATTTACCCAAAACTTCTCCGACGACTGTGGCTGACTTGCGGAACTTAGCGCTAGATCGTAAGCCAATGCTCCACATAGCGTAAAGAATGCGCCTATGAACCGGCTTCAGGCCATCACGAACATCGGGCAGAGCCCGGGAAACAATTACGCTCATCGCGTATTCTAAATATGATTTCGACATTTCTTCGGTAATCGGCTGATCTTCAACTAAGCCATAAGCTGTTTGTTGCCGAGCATTTGCCGGTGCCGGTGTCTCGTCTTTATCTTCAGGTTTTAATTCTTTAGGTTCACTAGCCATAATAATTTATTTAATAGGCAATCTGAGTGATACCCTCGCAACCCGGGGGAATAGAACATGACCGCGGAGGTGACAAGGAGTCGTTAATAGTAGGC
>CAYUEO010000044.1:0-7784 GCA_964443755.1 uncultured Gammaproteobacteria bacterium
AGAAATAAGAGCTTTAGGAGGTTTACATGTTATTGGTACCGAGCGCCATGAATCGCGCCGCATCGATAACCAGCTGCGTGGTCGAGCTGGTCGCCAAGGAGATCCTGGATCATCGCAGTTTTATGTTTCAACGGATGATGATTTGATGCGTATTTTTGGCGGCGACAGGATGAAAAACATGATGCAAACTTTGAATGTCCCGGCTGACATGCCGATAGAAAATAAGATGATTTCTAAATCGATTGAATCAGCTCAGAAGAAAGTAGAAGGAAATAATTTTGATATTCGTAAGCATTTAGTAGAGTACGATGATGTTATTAACAAACATCGGACGGCTATTTATAAGTTGCGTCGGGAAATACTGGAAAATTATGAGGCGCAAACTAAGGAAGGGTCAACAGATCAGGAAGCGGCAGCTCGCTTATCGGATACGGTTTTAGAGATGGTTAAAGCGGAAATATCTCAGATTGTTAGTTTCCACACAGCGGCCGAAAATATGAGCGATTGGAACTTGAAAGAGATATCTGAAACCATGCGCTCAATTTGGAACGCGCCGGAAGATCTAGGCTCTAGTATTGAAAAATTTTCTCAGACCGATAAAAATCATGATGGTATCAGGGAGGATATTATCTCTTATCTTAGTGATGAAGCGACTAAACGTTATACTGGTTTAGCGTTGGGTTTTTCGACAGCCGGACTTAAATTTTCTGAAGTAGAGAAGGGAATTTTAATTAGATCAATTGATCAAATGTGGGTAGAACACTTAGAGACTGTTGATTACCTGCGCCGTGGTATTGGTCTTAGAGGTTATGGGCAGCGTGATCCTTTGGTTGAGTATAAGAAAGAGGCCTATCATTTATATCAGGAACTTAACTCCTTGATTCGTAAGCAGGTGGTTTATTCTATTTATAAGACCGGTGACGCTTTAGTTGCCGCTCAAGCTAGTGAGCTTAGTCTATTTGCTAAAAAGCCACAATCAAATCAGTTAAATTTTAGTGGCGCTGCTAAAGAGATGCATCGGCAAGCCGAGAGCCGTAATACGGTTGATTTAGTTCATGAAAAAGTTAAATCAGAAACCGGTGAGAAGGTTGGTCGGAATGATCCTTGCCCTTGTGGGAGTGGAAAAAAGTTTAAACAGTGCCACGGGAAGTAGTAAATAAGGGGAACAGTGTTTGACAATCGTCTAATAATCGTCTATTATACGTATATAATGTCTAACATAAAAATACCCATGTTTAACCCTAAATATACAATAACTCATAAACTTTTAGGTAATATTAAGCAGATAGCGGAAATAGTTACGGGTCTCAATAGTCGTAGTTTTCCTAAAGTAGTGCTGTTAGAAATGGAGCGTCGCGCTCGAGAAATGTCCGCCTATTCCTCCACTAGCATTGAAGGCAACCCTTTGCCGTTAACTGATGTTAAAAGAATTCTTAAAAACAAACCCGAGAATGTTCGAGATTCTGAAAAAGAAGTGTTAAATTATAATAGAGCCTTGGTCGAATTGGATAGACTGATTAATGAGAAAAAAATAAACCTCGACACTAACTGGCTGGAAAAAATTCAGAAAATTGTTACGGACGGTCTTATTCAAAAACATTTATCTGGTTGCATTAGACAAGAATCGGTTTTTGTTAATGATCCTAGAATTAGAAAAACTATATATTGGCCGCCCAATCATCAAGAAGTTGCGCCAATGATTAAAAACTTGTTAGATTTTTTACAGAAAAAATCACAAGCAGTTGATCCACTTATTTTGGCCGGTATTTTTCACAGAGAGTTTGTGATTATCCATCCCTTTGTTGATGGTAATGGTCGCACAGCCCGTTTAGCAACTAAAGTGTTTTTGGCAAAAATGGGTCTTAATACCTTTAATTTGTTCAGTTTTGAAAATTATTACAACCAAGATGTGACGCGTTATTTTCAGGAAGTTGGATTATTGGGTAATTATTATGACTTGAAAGACCAGGTGGATTTTACTTCCTGGTTGGAATATTTTACGGACGGAATTATTGATGAGCTTTTACGAGTGGCAAAAGAATTAGAAAAAGAAGCAATTAATCCTGGCACAGTTTTGCAAGAGCATCATCAAAAAATCATTGATTTTATTAAAGAAAAAGGGTTCATTACCGACAAGAATTATTCGGAACTAACTAAACGCGCTAAGCCGACAAGAAATTTAGATTTCAGAAGACTGATTGACTTGGGAATTATTGTCATGATTGGTAAGGGCAAAGCAACTTATTATAAGTTAAAATAAGTTTATGGATCCGCTAAATTTGCTTACTAAAGAAATTTTAGCTTGTAAAATTTGCTCTCAAGCAGCCGTTGGCCGGATTGTTCCGGGAGAAGGATCTGGTGTGGCTAGAGTGGTTTTTGTAGGTGAAGCGCCGGGAAAGTTAGAGGCAGCCTCTGGCCGGCCGTTTATTGGGCGCTCTGGTAAGTTACTGCGGTCTCTAATTAATAGTATAGGCTTAAAAGAGGAGGAAGTATTTATTACTAGTGCTGTTAAGTATTTACCGACTTATACGACTCCCAAGCTTTCTGATATTGAACACGGGCGCCTACATTTACAAAAACAACTTAAAATAATTAAGCCCGAGGTCGTAGTTCTGCTCGGCAGTGTCGCCGCTCAAGCCGTGTTAGACGAGAAATATTTTCTCGCTAAAGATCACGGACGAGTGATAGACAGAGACGGTGTTAAATATTTACTAGTTTATCATCCGGCCGCGCCGCTCCATAATCCTAAAGTTAAGCCGGATCTGGAAAAAGATTTTAAGAAGCTAAGTCGGCTAGTAGGTCGAAAAAAACTCTCAACTGATTAGTTGAGAGTTTTTAGCATATGCTAGATATTTTTTAATTCTGAGAGTTGTCAGAGTTAGATTCCTTGTGGGAGCGAGCGTTTACTTCGTAGTTAGTGTTTTGAGTCTCAAAGAAGTTAACTAACTCTAAAGCGTCAGTGGCTGAAGCCATCCATTTTGCTGGGTTAGTAACGTTGAAGTGAGTTGGAAAACCTAACTCTTCTAAGCGACGATCAGCAACATACTGGACGTACTGATTAACATAATCAGCGTTGACGCCAAGAATTCCACGCGGGAACATATCTTTATTGTAGGCGGTTTCCAGGTTTACGCCGTCAATAATAATCTTTTGAATTTCTTCACTAAATTCTGGAGTCACTATCTCCGGGTTTTCTTCAAGAATTGTGAGAAGTAGGTTGATACCGAATTTTAAGTGGAGACTTTCGTCACGAACAACCCAATCAATTAAAGAGCCAAAGTTACGGAGTTGGCGGCGTTGTCGAAAGCTAAGGGCGACCATAAAACCGCTATAAAACCAAATACCTTCCATAACAACATTGTAGGCAATTAAATTACGAACGAAATCTTTTTTGCCTTCCGGGGTTTCAACGTTCAAGGACGTATCCATGCGTTGCAAGAATGTTGTTACCCAGTCTTCCTTAGCTTTAATAGAGGGAGTTTCTAAATGTTGGGAGAAGATTTTTTTTCTGTCTAGCGGAAAAGTCTCCAGGACGTATTCAAAAGCCTGGCAGTGGTTAGCTTCTTCCCACATTTGCTTAGCTAAATACATATGTGCTTCCGGAGCCTTAATATAAGGATAAACACCAAGAGCCAAAGTTCTATTAACGATTAATTCTGCCGGATTAAAGAAGCTCATCAAAAAGCTAACAGCATGGCGCTCATCTTCGGTCATTTTTTTCCAGTCCTCTAAATCTTCTCCTAGAGCTATCTCATGGGGAAACCAAGTATTAGCCACGGCTTGATTGTAGAGATCATAAGCCCAGGGATATTTTATCGGACGAAGTTGCATGTCTTCGTTAAGCGGTTTTCCTAGTATCATATATTTATGGTTATTATTTTTTATTTTTTATATATTATTGGCAACTGTCACATTGCAAGCGTTCTTGTGGATCTACCGGACAGGCTTGACCAGTTGTCTGTGTATTAACTTCCGGGGTTTTCTGAGCCAGTAAAGCGCCAAAGCCTTTCTTACCAGTTGAGGTTGATTTATTAACTTTAACAGTGCTTTGTTCAGCGGTATGGCGCGGTTTCATGTGAAGATAATAAGTTGTTTTAAGCCCTTTTTCCCAGGCCTTCATATAAATATCCATTATCTCATCCGTATCTCGAGTGGCTAAGTACATATTGCGACTAATCGCTTGGTCGACCCATTTTTGAGCCCGAGCGGCTACTTCTACGAAGGCGCCAGCCTTAACAGAAAAAGAATCTTTATAAACTGCCTTAATGTCTTCTGGAATTAAATCGATATTACTTAAATCTCCTTGAGAAATCAAAATATCTTCTCGGACTTTTTCCCAAATACCCAAGTCTTTAAGTTTACGGGCTAGATTAAAGTTTAATTCTAAATATTTTCCGGATAAGGTATTACGGCTAAAGATCTGAGCAAAGCGAGGATCAATTCCGGTTGAGGTGCCGGCGACCAGGCCAATATTGGCGGTTGGGGCAATAGCTAATAAGGTTGCATTACGCATACCGCGTTTAACTTTTTCGCGCAGAGAGTTCCAATCATTATGAGATGAGCGGTCGATATCAATTTTTAGGCCACGACTTTTTTCTAGTTTTTCTATAGTGTCAAACGGCACATAACCCTTAGACCAACCGGAGCCGGAAAAATTATCATAGCTACCTTTTTCTTGGGCTAGGTCAGCGCTGGCACTAATGGCGTAGTAACTGATAAATTCCATGATTTTATCAGACAGTTCATAAGCTTTTTCGCTGTCGTAAGCAAGGTCCATTCTTTCAAACATATCCGACAACCCCATAACACCCATGCCAATTGCTCGATTAGAATGATCGGAGTTTCCCGCTTCGGGAATCGGAGGTTGGTTGATATCAACTAAGTTATCAAGCTGGCGAATACCAACCTTAACGCTGTCTTTTAGCTTTTCCCAATCTACCTCGTTATTTTCATTTAAATGACGAGCCAAATTGATTGACATTAAATTGCATACCGCTACGTTGTCTTTGTTGGCCGGTAAAGTTATTTCCGTGCAGAGGTTAGAGCTTAAAATAGTGCCGGTGTTATTATTAAGCGCTCTAACATTCGTCGCGTCCTTCCAAGTTAGCCAAGGATGAGAAGCGCTTTGAAGAGAAACAATAATATTATTAAATTGTTCGCGGGCCGGAATTTTTTTGAACATCTTAATTTTTCCAGCCTCAGCCATCTCAATGTATTCTTGGTATCTTTTGGAAAAATCTTCTCCATATAGGTCAACCAAGTCAGGAGTTTCATTGGGATCAAATAAGTACCAGGCCTGATTTTCTTTGACTCTTTTCATGAATTCATCAGACATCCAAGCCGCAGTATTAGCGGTTCTAGTTCGACGGTAGTCATCACCGGCATTTTGTTTTAAATCAAGAAAGTCCTGAAAATCTATATGCCAATTTTCCATATAGAAACAAAGGGCGCCCATTTTCTTTCCGGCTCGAGAGATGGCTCTGATAGTCGAGTCAATAATATGGAGAAAGGGAACTGGTCCGGAAGAGAAGGTGTTATTAGTGGAAATTGGCGATCCGTTAGCTCGTAGCTTAGTAACTGCCAAGCCAATTCCGCCAGTTGCTTTGGAAAGTTTCATGACGTCAGATACGGTTTTACCGATATGGTCGATATTATCTTCCATATCCATTAAGAAACAGTTGCTGAGTCGTGGCGTTAGAGTGCCGGCGTTAATATTGGTTGATCCGCCGGGCACATATTCCAAGGCAGACATCTTATTATAAAATTGCTGAGCAGCACTAGTGGGATCCTTCTCTTTAAAAGACATACCCATCGCTACCCTCATCCAGAAATATTGTGGTGTCTCGCGTAGTTTTTGATCAGCCCCCTTAATCAGATAACGATGTTTCATAGTCGACAAGCCGGTATAGGTTAGTAATGAATCACGGCTGATATCTATAGTTTCTGATAGGGCAGACAAGTCAAAAACTTTTAAGTCAGGGGAAAGTAACTTTTCCTCAAAACCTCGGTTAGCATAATTAATAAAGCCTTCTTTGTGGCGCCGCTCTAAGTCTTCATTGCTTGTAAAGTCTCCTAGGACTTCTTTATAAATAAGTTTAAGAAGTAAACGAGAAGCAATAATATCAAAATCAGGATCGTCTTTAATATTTTGGACAGTAGCCCCAATAACAGCTTGATCTAGTTCTGTGGTAGTTATTCCATCGTAAAGAGTTAACTGAGTTTCGGAGGCAATTTGCATTATTTTTGCTGCTTGGTCTTTTAATCCAACGGAAGCAGCGGCAATGGACTGGTTAATTTTATCAGCATCGAAGCTTTCCCTAGTCCCGTCAATCTTAGTGATACTTAAAGGCATATATTCTTCTAGGATAAAGAAAATGAGCAGATTCTATAAGAATTTGGTACATCGGTCTTTTCCCATATATAGTGTATAAAGTATTTAACAATATACCATATATTGTATTAGCCTGCAAATATCTAAATCGTCAATTAAACTGGAGTTAAACGTAAGAGACGATTTTTTTCAGCTTGATTTTCCCCAGCCAATATGTTAGATTTAAAGGGTATTATTCGTAAAAATATGAAGCTTAATTTAGGTTGTGGCGAGAAAAAATTAGCTGGGTTTGTTGGCGTAGACAGAATTAAGACATCAGCAACTGATATTATTCATGACTTGGATGTGTTTCCGTATCCCTTTGCAGATGGAACAATTGAGGAAATTGAAATGGATAATGTGCTCGAGCACTTAGTAGATGTAGTTAAAGTGATGGAGGAGATATATCGTATATTAGCTCCCGGAGCGGTGATTAGAATTAAAGTGCCTTATTTTAAGAGTAATAGTGCTTACACCGATCCGACTCATCGTCATTTTTTTACCGAAACAAGTTTTAAATATTTTCAACCCGGTCATTCTTTACATTTTTATACCAGTGCTAATTTTGAAATCTTGAAAACTGAGATGATCTGCCATACCGAGCATAGAGACGCTAAACATTTTTTTCGCAATCTAATTCCTTTTAAAAAATTGTTTAATTATTTTCTAACGAATATTTACGACGAATTATTATTTGAATTGAAATGCTTGAAATAAAAAATATGTCAGAACAGCAACAAAAATCAACCTCTCCTTCTTTTTCTCAAATGGAGAAGACGGTTCTAGAATTTTGGGAAAAAGCCAATACTTTTCAACAAAGTTTAGAAAAACCTGCCCCGCGCGGTGAGTATGTTTTTTATGATGGGCCGCCATTTGCGACCGGTACTATGCATTACGGACATGTTGTCGCCAGTATTATGAAAGATGTTGTGCCACGTTACCAAACTATGCGGGGCTATCATGTCGAAAGGAAGTGGGGCTGGGATTGTCACGGCTTGCCGATTGAAAATCTAGTTGAGAAGGAACTCGGTACGAAATCTAAACAGGATATTGAGAAATTAGGTATCGGAAAATTTAATGATTTGTGTCGCTCTAAGGTTTTGACTTATGTTGATGAGTGGAAAAAATCAATCGGTCGTTTAGGGCGCTGGGCTGATATGGATAATGCCTACAAAACCATGGACTTAACCTTCATGGATTCTATTTGGTGGGCCTTTAAGCGTTTGTGGGAAGAGGGCCTGATTTATCAGGACTATCGTTCAATGCATATTTGTCCACGTTGTGAAACTACTCTTTCGCAATCAGAAGTAACCGAGGGTTATCGAGATATTAAAGATTTATCTGTGATAGCTAAGTTTGAGTTACTAGATGAGTCCGGAATATATGTTTTAGCTTGGACCACTACCCCCTGGAC